>JAKFWE010000273.1 GCA_021732895.1 Allobosea sp.
CAGTTCGCATTCGGTGATGCCCTCGGCGATCGCCGGCGGCAGCGGCCTCGTCGCAGGGTCGAGCGAGAGATCGGCGTCGCAGACGCCGTCCTGCGTCAGCAGGGCTTCCTGCGTCGAGGCGCGCGCGCTGAGCGTGCTCGTCGTCGTGGTGGTGCGGCCGTCGCGGCTCTCGGACATGAACGAAAACCCGCCGATATCGACGGAGCAGCCGCCGAGCGCGAGAGCGCCGACCAGCATCGCGAACCGTTTCACGCTTTCTTCTCCCATCGGCCGGCCTCGTCCTGCTGCCAGTAGCTGGCCCCGGCGCCTGCGGCCTTGAGCTTGCGCCAATCCTCGCGGGCGCGGGCCAGCGCCTCGGGATCGTCGCCGTCGAAAATCAGGACCAGGCGCTCGTAGTCCTCCATTGCGTCTGGAATGCGGACGCCGTCGGCGCAGATCCGGACGGTCGCCGCATTGGGGTTATGCGCCTGCGTCGTCAGAACGACCGGATTCGACGCGGCGTCCGGCTCGGCCGCCGTGACATGGTGGAGAAAGCTCTCGTCGGACCAGGTCCAGAGATGATCGTCGAGCGCGGCCATCCGCTCCTCGCCGCCCAGTTCGACGACAACCTTCTGGCCGCGCGCCAGAGCCCGTTCGAGGATCGTCGGCAGCACCTGCTCGAGCGGGCGCGACTGCAGGTGGAAGAACAGGATCTCAGTCATCGCCGGCCCTCGTCCGCCGGCAGCGCGCCGTCTTTGCGAGCGTAGCGAAGCAATCCAGGGGAACGTCGAGCGCTGCCCCCCTGGATTGCTTCGTCGCCTGCGCTCCTCGCAAAGACGGCATTCTGGAGATCACCCCTCGTAGTGATCGGCCACCAGCCGGTCGAGCAGGCGCACGCCCCAGCCGGAGCCCCAGGAGCGGTTGATCTCACTGCTCAGCGAACCCATGCCGGTCCCGGCGATGTCGAGATGAACCCAGGGCGTGTCGTTGACGTGGCGCTGCAGGAACTGCGCCGCCGTGATCGAGCCGCCATAGCGGCCGGCGGCGTTCTTCATGTCGGCGAATTTCGAATCGATCATCTTGTCGTAGGCCTTGCCCAGCGGCATGCGCCAGACCGTCTCGCCGGTCGCCTTGCCGGCTGCGGTCAGCCGCTCGGCCAGTTCGTCGCTGTTGGAGAACAGCCCGGCATGCTCCTGCGCCAGGGCCACCAGGATCGCGCCGGTCAGCGTCGCCAGATTGATCATGAAGCGCGGCTTGAAGGTGTCCTGAGCGTACCAGAGCACGTCGGCGAGCACGAGCCGGCCTTCCGCGTCGGTGTTGATGATCTCGATGGTCTGTCCCGAGAGCGAGGTCACGATGTCGCCGGGCCTCTGGGCCGCGCCGTCGGGCATGTTCTCGACCAGGCCGATCAGCCCGATGGCGTTGACCTTGGCCTTGCGTGCGGCGAGCGCGTGCATCAGGCCGGTGACGCAAGCCGCGCCTGCCATGTCGCCCTTCATGTCCTCCATGCCGGAGCCGGGCTTGATCGAGATGCCGCCGGAATCGAAGGTCACGCCCTTGCCGATGAAGGCGACCGGCTGAACGCCGGGCTTGGCCCCGTTCCAGCGCATGATCACCACGCGGCTCTCGCGGCGCGAGCCCTGCCCGACCGCGAGCAGCGCGCGCATGCCGATCTTCCTGAGCTGCTTCTCGTCGAGGATCTCGATCTCGACGCCGAGCTTGTCGAGCTTGGCCGCGCGCTCGGCGAACTCCTCGGGAAACAGCACGTTCGGCGGCTCGTTGACGAGGTCGCGGGCGATCTCGACGCCGGCCGCGATGGCCTCGCGCGCCTTCAGCGCCTTCTTCACGGCCGAAGGATCGGCCACGCGCAGGGTCGCGGTCAGCGGCTCGGCCTGTTCGGGCTCCTTGCTCTTTGTCTTGTAGCGGTCGAAGACGTAGCCGCGCAGCCTGAGCCCCAGCGCGAGCTCCGCGACCTGGTCCGGCGTGATCTCGGCTTCGGGCAGGGCCGCGACGATGTCGGCCTTGCGGCCATGCCCGAGGCGCCCGGCGATCGCGCCGCCCAGCATGGCGAAGTCTCGCGTCCCGGCCTCGTCCTCCGCGCCGAGCCCGATCACGATCAGGCGCTCGTAGCCCGCCCCGTCGGGCGCCAGCAGGGTCATGCCCGCGAGCGCCTTGCCCTTGAAGCGCTCGGCCGCGGCGGCGCGCGCCAGAAGCCCGCGCGCGCCGTCGCCGAGCCACTCTTCGGCCATTTTCGGCGGCGCAAGCTTGTCGGAGACGAGGATGACGAGATCCTCCCCGCCGATGGCGTTCAGGGCTTTGACTTCGAGCTTGAGGCGCTGCGACATGGAGGGCTCACGATGCAGGGAAGGGAGACGGCGCGAATGGCTTGTTCCAGGAAGACGCCGACGATTCCCGTTTGCGCCCCGGTCGAGGCTATACCATACGGTGTTCCGCGCGAACTCTCCAACGGGAGCCGCCTGGCCCGCCAACCGGAATGCATCGCGTGCCGCTGAACCGCCTCGACCGCTACATCTTCAGGATCGCCGCCATCGCGGCGCTGGTGCTGCTGGTCGGGCTGACCAGCGTGATCTGGGTGACGCAGGCGCTGCGCGAGGTCGACCTGATCACCGGCAAGGGCCAGACGGTCTTCATCTTCTTCACCGTCACGCTGCTCTCGCTGCCGGCGCTGATCGCCGGCATCGCGCCGGTCGCGCTGTTCATGGCGACGCTCTACACGCTCAACCGCCTCAACGGCGATTCCGAGCTCATCGTGATGAGCGCCGCCGGGCTCGCGCCGCGCCGGCTCGCGCGACCCTTCGTCGCGCTGACGCTGCTGACGTCGCTTCTCGTCGCCTGGATCGCGATCTCGGTGATGCCGGCGAGCTTCCGGGCCCTGCGCGACCTGATCACCCTGATCCGCGCGGATTTCGTCGCCAACGTCGTCAAGGAAGGCCAGTTCGTGGCGCTCGATTCCGGCGTCACCTTCCATTATCGCGAGCGCTCGGGCGACGCGCTTCTCGGGATCTTCATGCAGGACCGGCGCAATCCGGACCAGCCTTCCGTCTACATCGCCGACCGCGGCCGCTCGGTCGAGGCCGACGGCAACAGTTTCCTGATGCTGGAGAAGGGCACGATCCAGCGCGAAAGCCGCTCGAAGGACACCACCTCGATCATCTCGTTCGAGCGCTACGCGCTGAATCTCTCGGCTCTTTCGGGTGAGGCGACAGGCGGCGGCGAAGGCGAAGGCAGCGGCGACAAGGTGGTCTACAAGCCGCGCGAGCGCACCACCTACGCGCTGCTGACGCAGGATGAAACCGAGCCCTATTACCAGATTCAGGCGGGCCGTTTTCGCGCCGAGCTGCACAACAGGCTGTCCGCCGCGCTCTATCCGATCGCTTTCATGCTCGTCGCCTTCGCCGCCCTCGGCGAGGCGCGCACGACGCGCCAGGGCCGCGCCGCCGCGATCCAGGCCGCCGTCCTGATCGTCGGCGGCGTCCGCATCGCGGCCTACGCCGCCTGGACCGCGAGCGTCCGCTCCGGTTTCGCGGTCGTTCTGCTCTACCTCCTGCCGCTGGCGACGATCGCCATGGCGGTGGCCCTGATCGGCTTCGGCGACCGGCTGCGGCCATGGCTCGCGCGCGGCAGCGGTCGGCTGACCGGGCCGTTCGCCTCCCTGGCGACCCGGCTGCGACGGGCCTGATGCTGGTCGTCTCGACCTTCGGCCGCTACCTGACGAGGCGCTTCGCCCGCGCCATGCTCGGCGTCTTCGGCACCTTCTTCTTTCTGGTGCTGACGCTCGATTTCGTCGAGCTAATGCGTCGCGCCGGCGATTCGCCGATCGCCAACGCGCCGCTGATCGTCCAGCTCGCGCTTTATCGCGCGCCGGCCGTCGCGGAGCAGATATTTCCGTTCGCCGTGCTGTTCGGCGGCATGTTCGCCCTGCTGACGCTGAGCCGGAAGCTGGAGCTTGTGGTGGCGCGCTCGGTCGGGGTGTCGGCCTGGCAGTTCCTGCAGCCGGCGGCGCTCGTGGCGGCCGTGATCGGGCTGGTTTCGATCATGGTTTACAATCCGCTGGCGGCGGAGATGCGGCGCCAGGCGACCAAGCTCGAGGCCACGCTGTTCGCGCGCTCCGGCCAGACCGCCAGCGGCCAGGAAATCTGGCTGCGCCAGCGCAGCGTCGATGGTCAGGCCATCATCCGGGCGGCCGCCGCGCTGCCGGACGGCGACGGGCTGGCCCGGGTCGCGATCTACAATTTCGGCCTGGACGGGGTGTTCAGCGAGCGCATCGAGGCGCGGCAGGCGGTCATCCGGCGCGGCTATTGGGAGTTGTCCGACGCCCGCGTCATTTCGGCCACGGAAGAGCCACAGAACTTCACGACGTATCTGTTCGCCACGACGCTGGAGCCAGAACAGGTGCAGCAGAGTTTCATCCCGCCCGACGCCGTCGGGTTCTGGTCGATGCCGACCGTGATCGAGCGGACGCAGCGCGCCGGGCTGGACACGACGCGCTACGAACTGCGCTATCAGTCGCTGATGGCGCGACCTCTCCTGCTTGTCGCCATGGTTCTCGTGGCAGCGTCCGTTTCCTTAAGATTTTTCCGGTTTGGTGGGGTGACGCGATTGGTGATAGGTGGTGTGGCTGCGGGCTTCATGCTCTATGTCGCCACGCAACTGTCGGAAGAGCTGGGGGCGGCGGGAATCGTCAACCCGCCGGTCGCGGCATGGCTGCCGGCCGTTGTGGGCAGCATGCTCGGCGCCCTTGCCCTCCTTCACCAGGAAGACGGGTGACGGTAACGTGCCTATGGTTAATTTAGGATTGAGTGCATGGTATCGGGCGTGAGACGCATGACGCGCTTTGCAGCTGCGACGGCGCTCGTCTCGAGTCTGGCGCTGATCGTGCCGTCGATCTCGCAGGCCCAGGCTCCCGCCTCCCAGGAGCGCATGGTCGTCGACGCCCGCGAACTCGTCTACGACAACCGTAACAACTCGGTCTCCGCCGTCGGCAACGTCCAGATCCTCTATCAGGGCCGGACGATCGAGGCTGACCGCGTCACCTATGACCGCGCCGGAAAGCGCGTCATCGCGACAGGGAACGCCAGGATCACCGAGGCGAACGGCACGGTCATCACCGGCGACCGCTTCAACCTGACCGACGACTTTCGTGACGGATTCATCGATTCCCTGCGTGTGGTGAACCCGGACCGGACGCGCTTCACCGCGCCGCGCGGCGAGCGCAGCGACGGCGAGGTCTTTGTCTTCGAGAACGGCACCTACACGGCGTGCGAGCCCTGCAAGGACCAGCCAGAGCGGCCGCCTCTATGGCAGGTTCGTTCGGCCAGGATCATTCACAAGAAGTCGGAGCAGACGATCTACTACGAGCAGTCGAGGCTGGAGTTCCTCGGCATCCCGCTGGCCTACATCCCCTATATGTCCGGGCCAGACTCGACCGTGAAGCGTCGCAGCGGCTTTCTGTCGCCGACCTTCATCA
This sequence comes from Allobosea sp., assembly GCA_021732895.1. Taxonomy (GTDB): domain Bacteria; phylum Pseudomonadota; class Alphaproteobacteria; order Rhizobiales; family Beijerinckiaceae; genus Allobosea. The sequence continues at coordinate 5,468 of JAKFWE010000273.1, forward strand.
ACACGACCGCGCTCGGCTTTGGCGTCGGCCTGCCGTATTTCTTCAATCTCGCGCCGAACTATGATTTGACGGTCACGCCGACCTATCTCTCGCGCCAGGGTTTTCTCGGCCAGGCCGAATGGCGCCATCGCTTCGTCAACGGGTCCTACAGCATCCGCGCCGCCGGGATTTTTCAGAAGGAGCCAGACGCGTTCCTGCCGAGCCCGTTCGGCGCCGGCGACGACAAGTTCCGCGGTTCGGTCGAGACCACCGGCAAGCTCTTCATCAACCCGCGCTGGAGCTTCGGCTGGGATATCGCGGCGTCGACCGACCGCTTCTTCTACCGCAACTACCGCATCCGCAGCGAAAGCATCAGTTCGACCACGCTGCTCCAGGAATCGATCTCGTCGGTCTATCTCAACGGCCAGAGCCCGACGGCCTGGTTCGACGTGCGCGGCTACTATTTCCAGACCCTGTCATCGACCGACTGGCAGAAGCAGCAGCCGCTGGTGACGCCGGTGGCCGACTACAACAAGCGCGTCCATCAGCCCTCCTTCCTCGGCGGCGAACTCGCCTTCAACGTCAACCTGACGCATCTGACGCGCGAGGCGGCCGCCTTCCGGCAGTTGCCGGTGCAAAGCGCCACCCTGATCAACACGCCGAGCTACAGCCTCTACGACGGCTGCGCGGTTTACCAGAAGGACAGTTGCCTGGTGCGCGGCATCGCCGGAACGGTGGCCCGCGCCACGGCGGAAGTGTCCTGGCGGCGCAATTTCATCGACCCGCTCGGCCAGGTCTGGACGCCCTACGCCGCGCTGCGCGCCGACGTCTTCTCGATCAACCCCTCGACGACCGGCTTCGCCAACGCCAATGTAGCCTCCATCGTCGACACCTCCGACGAGGTCTTCGGCCGCGCCATGCCGGCGATCGGGCTGATGTACCGCTACCCCTTGGTCGCCAGGACGGGTTGGGGAACCCACATCATCGAGCCGGTGGCGCAGGTCGTGGCGCGGCCCAACGAGACCAACAGCCTGCGTGTCGCCAACGAGGACGCCCAGAGCCTCGTCTTCGACGACAACAACCTGTTCGAATGGAGCGGCAAGTTCTCTGGCTATGATCGCGTCGAGGGCGGCAGCCGCGCCAATGTCGGCGCGCTCTACACGGGCCGCTTCGGCAAGAACGCCTTCGCCAACTTCCTGATCGGGCAGTCCTATCACCTCGGCGGCCGCAACTCGTTCGCCCGCGGCGACCTGGCCAATGTCGGGCTCGATTCCGGCCTGGAAACGACCCGCTCCGATTACGTGGCGCGCGCCCAGCTCTCGCCGATGACCGGGCTGCTTTTCTCAGGCGCCGCGCGTTTCGACGAAAGCACGCTCGAGGCGCAGCGCATCGACGCCTCCGCCAGCTATTCGAACGCCGTGTTCTCGAGCTCGGTCGGCTACGGCCGCTATGAGCCGCAGCCCAATCTCGGGATCAATCGTCGCCGCGAAGGCCTCAGCCTGAGTGGCTCCGTGGCGGTGACCTCGAACTGGCGCGTCCGCGGCGGCGTGCTGTTCGATCTCGACAAGTACAAATACGATCGCGAGCGCTGGCGGCTGGCCTACACGCCGGTCAACACCAGCCCCTATCCGAACACCGGTCTGCTGCAGACGGCGTCGGCGTCCGTCGGACTGAACTACACCGATGAATGCACGATCTTCGACATCTCCTACTCGCAGTCCTATGCCGATCGGCAGTCCGGGGCGACCAGGGACACCCGCACTGTCCTGTTCAGGCTCGAACTCCGTACTTTGGGCGAGATCGCCTATTCGCAGAATCTCGGCGCGGTTTCGGCCGGCGACGGCATCGCCGCAAGCAACTGAGAAACCGGGATCGACCGACGGTCCGCCCGCGGGCCGATCGCGAGCGGCGGTCCCGGCCTGCTTTTCGTTCTGTCGTGGAGTGAGGCGTGTCGTCCAGAATCCTGGCGCTGACCCAGGGCGACCCGGCCGGGATCGGTCCCGAACTCGCGCTCATGGCCTGGCTCGTGCGGAAGGCGGCCAGGCTGCCCGCCTTCGCCTGCATCGCCGATCCCGCGCATCTGCGCCGCCTGGCCGAACGCCTCGGCTTGCCGGCGCCGGTGCTGGCCTGTGACTGGTCGGAGGCCGAGGCTGCTTTCGACGTGTCGCTCCCGGTGATACCGTTGGCGGCCGGCGTCGCTGCGACGCCGGGCCGGCCGGACCCCGCGACGGCCCCCGGCACGATCGCCTCCATCGAGGCCGCGGTGAGCGCGGTCCGCACGGGGCGGGCCGCGGCGCTCGTGACCAACCCGATCGCCAAGAGCGTGCTTTACCAGGCCGGCTTCGTCCATCCGGGACATACCGAGTTCCTCGCGGCGCTCGCGGCGGTCGATGGCGTTGCGCCGCGCCCCGTCATGCTGCTGTGGAGCGAGGCGCTCGCGGTCGTTCCGGTGACGATCCATGTGCCGCTCGCCTCGGTGCCATCGCTGCTCACCAGCGACCTCATCGTCGAGACGGGCGTGATCGTCGCGCGAGAACTCGCGCTTCGCTTCGGCGTCCCGGCGCCGCGCCTGGCCGTGACGGGCCTGAACCCGCACGCCGGCGAGGGCGGCGCCCTCGGCGTGGAGGACGGGCAGGTGGTCGCGCCCGCGATCGCCAGGCTGAAGCGGCTCGGGATCGACGCCAGCGGCCCCTGGCCCGCCGACACCCTGTTCCATGCCCGCGCCCGGGCGGGCTACGACGCGGCGCTGGCGATGTATCACGACCAGGCGCTGATCCCGATCAAGACGATCGCTTTCGACGAGGGCGTCAACGTCACGCTCGGCCTGCCGTTCATCCGCACCTCGCCCGACCACGGCACGGCTTTCGACATCGCCGGAAAGGGCGTCGCACGGCCCGACAGCCTGTGCGCCGCGCTGCGTCTGGCCGCCCGGATGGCCGCCCACGAGCGCGTCGAACATCCGGCTCATCGCATTGCATGAGCGGGCTGGACGCCTTGCCGCCGCTGCGCGACGTCGTCGAGCGCCACGGGCTGATGGCGCAGAAGGCGCTCGGGCAGAACTTTCTGTTCGATCTCAACCTGACCGGCAAGATCGCGCGTGCGGCCGGGCCGCTTGAAGACCGAACCGTGGTCGAGATCGGCCCCGGCCCCGGCGGCCTGACGCGGGCGCTGCTGGCGCAGGGAGCGGCCCGCGTGATCGCGATCGAGCGCGACCGGCGCTGCCTGCCCGCTCTGGCCGAGATCGCGGCGCATTATCCCGGCCGGCTCGAGATCGTCGATGGCGACGCGCTGGCGGTCGATCTGTCGGGGCTGGTCGGGGCCGGCCGCGCCTGCATCGTCGCCAACCTGCCCTACAACATCGGCACGCCGCTGCTCGTCGGCTGGCTGGGCGGCGCCTCGTGGCCGCCCTGGTGGGACAGCCTGACGCTGATGTTCCAGCGCGAAGTGGCCGAGCGGATCGTCGCCACGCCGGCGCAGCGCGCCGCCTATGGCCGGCTGGCGGTTCTGGCGGGCTGGCGCTGCGAGTCCCGGATCCTGTTCGATGTTCCGCGCTCGGCCTTCACGCCGCAGCCGAAGATCACCTCCTCCGTCGTCCGGCTCGTTCCGCGGCCTTCGCCCGAGCCCTGCGACCGGCGCCTGCTGGAGCGGATCACGCTGGCGGCGTTCGGCCAGCGCCGCAAGATGTTGCGGCAGAACCTCAAGGCCGCTCTGCCCGAGCCGACGTCCCTTCTGGAAGCGGCGGGAATAGACCCGACGTTCCGGGCGGAGGAAATCGATGTGTCGGGCTTCGTGAAGCTGGCCAACGCGCTGGCGGCGGTTCGCTGAGCCGCGGCACGGTTCGTGCTATCGTCAGGCGCGGTCACCGCCGCCAACCAGACCGGAACCGACCCGATGCGCAATCCGCCCCGTTCCGTCCCGATCGCCCTCGCGGCGGCGCTGATGCTGGCCTCCGGCCCGGCCCTCGCCCAGGCCGAAGCCTATCCGACCAGGCCGATCCGCATCATCGTCGGCTTCGCCGCCGGTGGCGCGCCTGATGCGCTGGCGCGGATCGTCGCCGACAGGCTGACGCAGCGCTGGGGCCAGCCCGTCACGGTCGAGAACCGGGTCGGCGCGCAGGGCGCCACCGCGATGGTCGCCGTCGCGAAATCAGAACCGGACGGGGCGACGCTGGCGCTGATGCCGGTCGGCAACGCAGCCGTCAGCCCGGCCCTGTTTCCGAACCTTCCCTACGATCCGGTCAAGGATTTCGCGCCGGTCACGCAGCTCGCCACGGTCGAGAACGTGCTGGTCGTCGGGACTGGCGTTCCGGCGAGAAGCGTAGCCGATCTCGTCGCGCTCGGGCGCGCGCCCGGCGCCGGCCTGACCTATGCCACGCCCGGCGCCGGCAGCCTGGCCCATCTGGCGGCGGAGCTGTTCGCGCGCTCCGCCGGAATCACGCTCACGCATGTGCCCTATCGCGGCGTCGCGCCGGCCCTGACCGACGTGCTGCGCGGCGAGGTCACGATGATGGTGGCGCAGCTCTCAACCGCCAAGCCGCTGATCGAGTCGGGCCAGCTGCGCGCGCTGGCCGTCGCCAGCCCGAGGCGCAGCGCCGTTCTCCCCGACGTCCCGACGCTGGCCGAAGCCACGGGCGTCGCGGGGCTGGAGGCCGTGTCGTGGTATGCGCTGATGGCGCCGGCGAGGACGCCGCCCGCCATCGTCGCGAGACTCAACGAGGCGGTGTCGGCCGCGATGAAGGCTCCGGAGGTCGCCGCCGCGATGGCGGCGCAGGGCGCGCTTCCGGTCGGCAATTCTCCGGCGGAGCTTTCGGCCGTCATCGCGGCCGACACGGCGCGCTGGGGCAAGGTCGTCAGGGACGCCGGCATCCAGGCGAACTGAGCCTCACTGCGTCGGCTGGCCCAGCAGATTCTGGACGAAGGCCGCCATCCCGGTCGCCCGGCTGCGCTTCAGCCGTTCGGCCGTGAGAATCGCCCGGATCGCCTCGTAGGCGGCGCCCAGATCGTCATTGACGATGACGTAGTCATAGACGCTCCAGCGCGAAATCTCGTCGCGGGCGTTGGCGAGACGCCTGGCGATGACGTCGGGCGCATCCTCGGCCCGGCGCACGAGCCGGGAATGCAGCTCGGCCATCGAGGGCGGCAGGATGAAGATCGTGACGACATCCTCGCGCGCCTTGTCGAGGATCTGCAGCGTGCCCTGCCAGTCGATGTCGAAGAGCACGTCGCGCCCCGCCTTGAGCGCCGTCTCGACGTTTTTTCGCGGCGTGCCGTAACCGTTGCCATGCACCTCGGCCCATTCCAGCAGGTCGCCCTGCCGGAGCATGGCGTCGTAGGCGGCGCGGTCGATGAACCGGTAGTGCACGCCGTCGATCTCGGAGGCCCGGCGCGTCCGCGTCGTCACCGAGACCGAGAGATCGATATTGGTCTCGCGCTGGCACAGCGTCCGCGTCAGGGTCGATTTGCCCGCGCCGGAGGGCGAGGACAGGATGAGCATCAGGCCGCGACGCGCCGGCCGAATCATATCGGGCATCGGCGCTCACTCCACATTCTGGACCTGCTCGCGCATCTGATCGACGATCGTGCGCAACTCCAGACCGATGCGCGACAGGCCCGGATCGCCCGCCTTGGCGCAAAGCGTCGAGGCCTCGCGGCCGAATTCCTGCGACAGGAAATCGAGCTTGCGGCCGATCGGCCCGCCCTGCTCCAGCAGCGCACGCATGGCCGCGACATGCGCGCCGAGCCTGTCGAGCTCCTCGCGGATGTCGGCGCGGACGGCCAGCAGCGCGGCCTCCTGGTGCAGGCGCTGCGGATCGAGCGTCTGGCTGGCGTCCAGCAGGGCGGCGACCTGCGCGGCGAGCCGCGCCCGCACGGCCTCGACGGAACGCGCCGGGTGTCGCTCGGCCTCGCCGGTCAGCCGCGCGATGGCGTCGAGCTGGCCTTCGACGATCGTCTCCAGCGCCGCGCCCTCGCTGCCGCGCGCCTGCCGCAGCTCGCCGACGACCCGGTCCAGCCCCGCCACAACAGGCGCCTCCAGCTCCGCCAGCACATCGCCGGCCTCCTCGGCGATCTCGATCACGCCGCGCACGCCGAGAAGCGCGTCAAATGAGAGCGGCCGGATCGTCGCGCTGGCCGGCAGCCGCGCGACGGAGTCGATCAGGGAAGCCAGCACGGCCTCGTTGATGCGCGGTCGCGCCGGCCCCGCCTCGCTGGCGAGCGACAGGTTGACGTGCAGCGTCCCGCGCGCGAAGGCGCCGCTCAGCCGCTTGCGCGCGGCCTCGGCGAACAGATCGAAGCCGGGCGGAACCCGCACCCGGACATCGAGCCCGCGCCCGTTGACGCTGCGGATCTCCCACGCCCAGGCGTGGACGCCGGCGACGCCGGCCGCGCGGGCGAAACCAGTCATGCTTTCGATGGCCATGGAGTATCGTCTTCGTTGCCGCGGCGGTTGCGCCGGGACCGTAGTGAGGCCCGCGCCCCGCGGCAAGCCGTGCCCGGATGGGCCGGTCGCGCCGCTCAGGGACGCAGGGCCGGCACCCGCTGCGGCGAGTTGAGGTCGTAGTTGCGGTTGAGCAGCGGATCGAGGCGCGTCCCTTCCGAAGCGTCGAAGGCGCGCGCCCGGCCGCCCGCGACGCCGGCCCGCACGCCCGGACCCGGCTGGATCGGCGCGCCGGCGCGCCGGTTGCCCGGGACGGGGAACGTCTCCGGCTCGGCGGCGCCGATTCCGGCCGGGGCGACGCCCGGCGCCTCGGTGCGGTTGTCGGACGCCGGCGGCGGCTCGACCTTGTCGATGGACGATTCGGAAGACGGCTTGCCGGGCTCTTTCCGGGCGGCTTCGATCTGGCGCCAACGACCGACATTGCGGTTGTGCTGCTCCAGCGTTTCGGCGAAGGCATGGCCGCCGCTGCCGTCGGCGACGAAGTAGAGATCCTTGGTCCGGGAGTGGTTGACCACCGCCTCCAGCGCCGCGCGGCCCGGATTGGCGATCGGGCCGGGCGGCAGCCCGTCGATCACATAGGTGTTGTAGGGCGTCGCCTGGGTGATCTCGCTGCGCAGGATGCCGCGCCCGAGCGTGCCCTTGCCGCCGACCAGGCCATAGACGATCGTCGGGTCCGACTGGAGCTTCATCTTGCGGTTCAGCCGGTTGATGAAGACGCCGGCGACACGCGGGCGCTCATCGGCGCGGCCGGTCTCCTTCTCGACGATCGAGGCGAGGATCACCAGTTCCTGCGGGGTCTTCACCGGAAGATCGGCGGGCCGGCGCGCCCAGACCTCGTTCAGGATCCGGCGCTGGTCGCGCGTCATCCGCTCGATGATCGCCTGACGGGTCGAGCCGCGCTGGAACTTGTATGTGTCCGGCAGGATCGACCCCTCGCGCGGCACCTGGGCGATGTCGCCGCTGAGAAGCTCGTTCTCGCGCAGGCGGGCGACGATCTGCTCGCTGGTCAGGCCCTCGGGCATCGTGATCGCGTGCTCGACCGCCTTGCCGGTCGAGATCAGCTCGATGATCTCGCGCTGGCTGGCGCGCGCCTTGAACAGATACTCGCCGGCCTTCAGGTTGGTCCGGTTGCCGGACAGGATCGTCGAGACGCGGAACGCGAGCGGATGCTCGATGACGCGCTCGCGCTG
>JAKFWE010000145.1 GCA_021732895.1 Allobosea sp.
TCGGCACGAATCTCGCGATGAGCGTCGATGGCGCCGCCGCCGCCGCGTTTCTGGCGCAGCCGGGCTGCCTCGTCGCGCTGGTGGAGCAGCGCTTCGAGCCGCAATTCCAGGCTGCGCTGGCAGGCGCCGGAGCGACTCCGCGCCTCGTGACCCGCGTCGCCGGGCTGAACCTGAACGGCGGCCGAAATCTCGACATCGGCGTCTTCGCAAGGCCATAGCGGGTTTGCATGAATCAGACGCTCAACGATCGGATGCTCGACCGCCGCCGCCTTGCCCCGGCCTCCGGCTTGCCGCAGGTTGCGCGCCGCCTTCCCGGATGATCCGCCCGTGACCGACGCCTCGACCATGACCGGACTTGCGCCAGATCCGCCGCCGCGCCTCAGCGTCGTCGTGCCCGTGCGCAACGAGCGCGGCAATCTCGAGCCGCTGCTGGCCGATATCGCGGCGGCCTGCGCCGCGCTCGCGCCCTTCGAGGTCGTCTATGTCGACGATGGCTCGAGCGATGGCACCGGGCCGGCGCTGACCGGCCTGGCCTCGAGCCGGCCCTGGCTGCGGCTGGTGCGCCACGCGCAGTCCTGCGGGCAGAGCGCCGCCGTGCGCTCGGGCGTGCGGCATGCCCGCGCCGCCATCGTCGCGACGCTCGACGGCGACGGCCAGAACGACCCGGCCTTCCTGCCGGCGCTGGTCGCGGCGCTGGAAGGCGCCGGCGCGCGGACCGGGCTCGTCCAGGGCCAGCGCGTCGGCCGCCGCGACACCGGCTTCAAGAAGCTGCAGTCGCGCGTCGCCAACGGCGTGCGCGGCGCCATCCTGAAGGACGGCACGCGCGACGCCGGTTGCGGCCTGAAGTGCTTCCGCCGCGAGGCCTATCTCGCCTTGCCCTATTTCGACGCCCTGCATCGCTTCATGCCGGCGCTGATGGTGCGCGAGGGCTACGGCGTCGTGCATGTCGACGTGCGCGACCGGGCGCGTCTGACGGGCGTCTCGAATTACGGCTTCTTCGACCGGCTCTGGGTCGGCATCGTCGATCTCGCCGGCGTCTGGTGGCTGATCCGCCGCCGCCGCCGCGTCCCGCACGTCGTTTCGGACGAAAACCCATGATCATCGCCATCGGCGAGGCCGTCTCTGACTACATCTACGACGTCTTCGTGCTGAAATTCGATTTCTGGCTCGCCTTCGGCATCGTCGCGCAGTTGCTCTTCACCGCGCGCTTCCTCGTGCAGTGGCTCGCCAGCGAGCGCGAGGGCAAGTCGGTGATGCCGCTCGCCTTCTGGTATTTCTCGATGGCTGGCGGGCTGATGACGCTGATCTACGGCATCGTCCGGCGCGAACCGATCATCATCATGGGCCAGGCGCTGGCGCTGGTGATCTACGCCCGCAACCTGATGCTGATCTTCAAGGCGCGGCGGCGCCGCGGCGACGCCGCCTAGCGCGTCACATCGCCGCCCGGAAGCGCGCGAAACCGGCGTCGAGATCGGCCTTCAGATCCTCGATGTCCTCCAGCCCGATGTGCAGCCGGATCGTCGGTCCCTTGAAATCGGGAACCGTCGCGGTGCGGTAGGGCGCGCAGTCGAAGGGCAGGGCGAGGCTTTCATAGCCGCCCCACGAGGCGCCCATGCCGAAAAGGGACAGCCCGTCGAGCATCGCGGCCGCCGCCTTCATCGGCGCGGGCTGGAGTTCGATGGCGAAGAGCGACGACGCTCCGGTGAAGTCGCGTTTCCAGAGCGCGTGACCGGGGTCGGAGGGCAGGGCCGGGTGCAGCACGCGGGCGACCTCGGGCCGCGCCTCCAGCCATTGCGCCATGGCGATGCCGGCCGGCATCTGCTCCTTCAGCCGGATCTGCATGGTGCGGATGCCGCGCAGCGTCAGGAAGGCGTCTTCCGGCGCAATGATGATGCCGAGCAGGCTCCAGGCCTCCTTGAGCTTCGCATAAAGCTCCGGCGTGCGCGCCGAGACGGTGCCGATCAGCACGTCGGAATGGCCGGCGTAGTATTTCGTGCCAGCCTGCACCGAGATGTCGACGCCGGCCTTGTGGCTGTCGAAGAACAGCGGCGTCGCCCAGGTGTTGTCCATCATCACCAGGATGTCGCGCGCATGGCACGCCGCGGCGATCGCCGGAATGTCCTGCATCTCGAAGGTCTGCGAGCCCGGCGCCTCGGTCCAGACCGCCCTGGTGTTGGGCTTGAACAGGCTGGCGATGTCGGCGCCGATCGCCGGATCGTAATAATCGACCGAGATGCCGAGTTTCGGCAGCATCTTGTCGCAGAAATTGCGCTGGGGCCGATAGACGCTGTCGGTCACCAGGAGGTGATCGCCGGCCGACAGCGTCGCCAGCAGGGGCAGCGTGCAGGCCATCAGGCCCGACGAGCAGACCAGCACGCCGGCGCCGCCCTCCATCGTGTTCAGCGCCGCCACCAGCGCGTCGATCGTCGGGTTTCCCTGCGTGCCGTAGGTGTAGCGCGACTTGCGTGCGAGGAAATCCTCGGTGTTGGGATAGATCACCGTCGAGCCGCGCACGATCGGCGGATTGACGAAGCCGTAGCTGTCGGCCGGATCGCGGCCCGCGAGGACGAGACGGGTCTTCTCGCGCAGATGCGAGAACTCGGTCGGAGACAGTTTTTTCATGGAACCGCGGCGGGGAGGTTTGCGCAAGGAATGGGCAGTCAGGCTTGACCGCCCAGGGAAACTCGCATGTGATGGAAGGCATGGAAAGGGCGCGTCTGGCGCGGGGGGGCTTTGCTTGACGCTCATGCCCGGCTCTGGCAATCGGAGCCGCGGCCCGGAGCATGACATGCTGCAACCAGGGCGGGCGCTCTCGCCCGCCGGCCATCGGGTCCGACGACGTCTCAACGGGAGAATCTAGATGAAGACATTCATGGCAGCCGCGATCGCAGGCCTCGGGCTTGCGGTGTCCGTCACGGCGGTTTCGGCGCAGGCGCCCGCGACCCTGGCCCAGGTCAAGGCGCGCAACATCCTGAATTGCGGCGCGAATACGGGCCTCGCCGGCTTCGGCGTGCCGGACGGCCAGGGCAACTGGCAGGGTCTCGACGTCGATTACTGCCGCGCCGTCGCGGCGGCGATCTTCAACGATCCGGCCAAGGTCAAGTTCATCCCGCTTTCCGCCAAGGACCGGTTCACGGCGTTGCAGTCGGGCGAGGTCGATCTGCTTGTGCGCAACTCGACCTGGACGATGTCGCGCGACACCCAGCTCGGCATCCTGTTCACCGGCGTGAACTACTATGACGGCCAGGGCTTCATGGTCCGCAAGAAGGCCGGCGTCACCTCGGCCCTGCAACTGACGGGCGCGTCGATCTGCACCCAGCAGGGCACGACGACGGAGCTCAACCTCGCCGACTTCTTCCGCGCCAACAACCTGAAATACGAGGTCGTCGCCTACGCCTCCTCCGACGAGACGGTGAAGGCCTATGACGCCGGCCGCTGCGACGCCTTCACCACCGACGCGTCCGGTCTCTACGCCGAACGCCTCAAGCTGACCGCGCCCGACGAGCATCTGGTGCTGCCGGAGATCATCTCGAAGGAGCCGCTCGGCCCCTCGACCCGCAACAACGACGCGGCCTGGTTCAACCTGGTCAAGTGGGTCCATTACGGCATGATCAACGCCGAGGAGCTCGGCGTGACCAAGGCCAATGTCGACGAGATGCTGAAGTCGACCAATCCCGAGATCAAGCGCCTGCTCGGCGTCGAGGGCAAGTTCGGCGAGTCGATCGGGCTGACGCCCGACTGGGCCTATCGCATCATCAAGCATGTCGGCAATTACGGCGAGAGCTTCGAGAAGAACGTCGGCGCCGGCTCGCTGCTGAAGATCGCCCGCGGCCAGAACGCGCTCTGGACCAAGGGCGGCCTGCAATACGCCCCGCCGATCCGCTGACCGCCTGACGATCGCAGGGCGCCGGTCCGGACCGGCGCCCTTTTTCAACCCGCCGATTCGATGTTGCCGAACGTGAAGGAGAGACCGGCCAGGCGTGGTGCTTGGTCCGGGATTTGCTAGGAAAGTGAGAACGGGCAGTAACCCGTTCCGCCAACAGGGGAAACGACAATGAACACGATTTTCGGCGCGGCTCTCGCCGCGACAGCCGCCATCGTCTGCGCCGGCGGAGCGCAGGCGCAGACCGGCGGATTGCTGGCCCAGATCAAGAGCAAGGGCGTCCTCACCTGCGGCGTCGGCCCGGGCCTCGCCGGCTTCGGCATCCCGGACGCGCAGGGCAACTGGACCGGGCTCGACGTCGATCTGTGCAAGGCGATCTCGGCCGCGATCTTCAACGATCCCAACAAGGTCAAGTATATCCCGCTGTCGTCGAAGGACCGCTTCACGGCGCTGCAGTCGGGCGAAGTCGATCTGCTCTCGCGCAACACCACCTGGACGATGTCGCGCGACACGTCGCTCGGCCTGAACTTCGCCGGCGTGAACTACTATGACGGCCAGGGCTTCATGGTGAACAAGAAGCTCAACATCACCTCCGCGCTCAAGCTCGGCGGCGCCTCGGTCTGCACCCAGCAGGGCACCACGACGGAACTGAACCTCGCCGACTTCTTCCGCGCCAACAACATGAAATACGAGGTCGTCGCGTTCGCGTCGTCCGACGAGACGATCAAAGCCTATGAATCGGGTCGCTGCGACGCCTTCACCACCGACGCGTCCGGCCTCTACGCCGAGCGCCTGAAGCTCGCCAACGCCGCCGACCACATCGTGCTTCCGGAGATCATCTCCAAGGAGCCGCTCGGGCCGGTCGTGCGCCATGGCGACGATAACTGGCTCGATGTCGTCAAATGGACGCACAACGCGATGCTGAACGCCGAGGAGCTCGGCGTGACCAAGGCGAATGTCGACTCGATGCTGAAATCCGACAATCCGGAGATCAAGCGTCTGGTCGGGACCGAGGGCAAGTTCGGGGAGGCGATCGGCCTGACCAACGACTGGGCCTATCGCATCATCAAGCATGTCGGCAATTACGGCGAGAGCTTCGAGAAGAACGTCGGCGCCGGCTCGCTCCTCAAGATCGCCCGCGGCCAGAACGCGCTCTGGACCAAGGGCGGCCTGCAATACGCCCCGCCGATCCGCTGACCATCGCCCGGCGCGCGACCTCGTCGCGCGCCGGCGCATCAAGGACCGCATCAGACGGTCGACGCGGTGCGAACGGCGAAACGGCCGTCGCGTATCGATAATCAAGAGGGCGTAGAACGTGACGACAATACCGTCCGAACCGGTTGAGACGGGCAAGGCCTCCTTGCTCTACGACCCGAAGATCAGAGGCTATTTCTACCAGTTCGCCGTGCTCGGCATCGTGGCCTTCCTGTTTTACTCCGCCGCCAGCAACGCCATCGAGAATCTGCGGGCTCAGAACATCGCCTCGGGCCTCGGCTTCTGGAACAACGCGGCCGGCTTCGACGTCAACCAGAAACTGATCCCGTTCAGCGCCTCCGGCTCGACCTACGGCCAGGCTTTTTATGTCGGGCTGCTCAACACGCTTCTGGTCGCCTCGATCGGCATCGTGCTCTCGACCTTCCTCGGCTTCTTCGTCGGCGTCTCGCGCCTGTCGAGCAACTGGGTGCTGTCGAAGCTGGCGATGATCTATGTCGAGGTCATCCGCAACCTGCCGCTGCTGCTGCAGCTGTTCTTCTGGTACAATGCGGTGCTGAAGCCGCTGCCCAATCCGCGCCAGTCGATCGACCTGCCGGGCGGCGCCCTGCTCAACAATCGCGGTCTCTACATTCCCGACCCGCAGCTCGGCCCTGGCGGATCGCTCATCATCTGGGCTTTCGTGCTCGGCCTCGTCGCCACCATCGCCTTCCGCTTCTGGGCGCGCAAGCAGCAGGCCGCCACCGGCCGGCAATATCCGGTCGGCTGGGTCGCGCTCGGGCTGATCCTGGTGCTGCCCTTCTTCGTCTATCTCGTCACCGGCCGCCCGGTCTCCTTCATCTATCCCGAGCTGGCCGGCTTCAACCTGCGCGGCGGCATTCAGATCTTTCCCGAATTCGTCGCGCTCCTGCTCGGGTTGACGACCTACACGGCCGGCTTCATCGCCGAGGTCGTGCGCGCCGGCATCCTCGCGGTGTCGAAGGGCCAGACGGAGGCCGCCAACGCGCTCGGGTTGCGCGCCGGGCCGACGCTGAAGCTCGTGGTCATCCCGCAGGCGATGCGCGTCATCATCCCGCCGCTGACCTCGAATTACCTCAACCTGACCAAGAACTCCTCGCTGGCGGTCGCGATCGGCTATCCCGATCTCGTCCAGGTCTTCACCGGCACGGTGCTGAACCAGACCGGCCAGGCGGTCGAGGTCGTCGCCATCACCATGGCGGTCTATCTGACGATCTCGCTGGTCACCTCGTTCTTCATGAACATCTACAACAAGCGCATGGCGCTGGTGGAACGGTGAGGGCGCCCCGATGACCGACGCAACCACCGAAATGGCGCCCCACGCCTTCGTCCGGCGCGAAACCCTGCCGCAGGCCGCCGCGCCGTCCTCCGTCGTCGGCCCCATGGCCTGGGTCCGGGCCAACCTGTTCTCTGGTCCGATCAACACGCTGATGACGCTCGCCTGCGTCTATCTCGTCGTGACGACGGTGCCGGACCTGGTGCGGTTCTACTTCATCGACGCGGTCTGGACCGGGTCCGGTCGCGACGCCTGCCTCGCCGACAAGGTCGGCCGGCCCGTCGGGGCCTGCTGGGCCTACATCGCCGACAGGTTCCAGTACTTCATTTACGGCTCCTATCCGATCTCCGAGCGCTGGCGCGTCAACATCGTCTTCGCGCTGTTTGCGCTGGGCATCGTCTGGATGCTCTGGACCGCCGCTCCGCAAAAGAAGCTCGGCGCATTCTTCTTCTTCGTGCTTCTGCCGATCTGCGCCTATCTCCTCCTGCTCGGCGGCGCGAACGCCGAGGGGTTCCTGCGCTTCCTCATCATCGTTACCATCGCGCTCGCCGCCTTCTATCTCGTGCTGTCGTTCCAGCCCGCGCTGGCGCGTTTCTTCACCAGCGAGGCCGCGCTCGCGATCGAACGCGAACTGCCGCCCTGGCAGCGCTTCCTCGCGCCCAAGCAGTTGATTCTGCTGTCGCTGCTCGTGTTCGGCGTGATCGCGGTTCTGGCCCAGGGCATTGGGCTGCCGCGCGTCGACACCGGCCTCTGGGGCGGCATGATGGTGACCTTCCTGATCGCGGCGGTCGGCATCGTCTTCTCGCTGCCGCTCGGCGTCGTGCTGGCGCTCGGCCGCCGCTCCAAGCTGCCGATCATCCAGCTTCTCTCGGTCATCTTCATCGAGTTCGTGCGCGGCGTGCCGCTGATCACCGTGCTGTTCATGGCCAACACCATGCTGCCGCTGTTCGTGCCGCAGGAATATTCGCCCGACCGGCTGCTGCGGCCGCTGGTCGGCGTCGCGCTCTTCGCCGCCGCCTACATGGCGGAGGTGGTTCGCGGTGGGCTCCAGGCCATACCCAAGGGCCAGTACGAGGGCGCGATGTCGCTCGGCCTCGGCTACTGGAGCATGATGCGGCTGATCATCCTGCCGCAGGCGCTGCGCATCGTGATCCCGGGCATCGTCAACACCTTCATCGGCCTGTTCAAGGACACGACGCTGGTCACCATCGTCGGCATCTTCGACTTCCTGCGCACAATCGAGGCGACGCTGGTCGATCCGACCTGGGCGACGCCGACCACGCGGGCGACGGGCTACGCCTTCGCCGCGGTCTTCTATTTCCTGTGCTGCTGGGGCATGTCGCGCTACTCGATCTCGGTCGAGAACCGCCTCGCCGCCGGCCAGAAACGCTGAGAGGGACGACGAACATGGCCATGGCCGAGACCGAGACGATGACCCCGGCGCGCCGCCCCGCCGCGCTGAAGCAGACCTCGCTCAACACCGAGACCGCCGTTCAGATGGTTTCGGTCAACAAGTGGTACGGCGAGTTCCACGTCCTGCGCGACATCAACCTCAAGGTCTCGCGCGGCGAGAAACTGGTCATCTGCGGACCTTCGGGCTCCGGCAAATCGACCATGATCCGCTGCATCAACCGGCTCGAGGAGCATCAGAAGGGCCAGATCATCGTCGACGGCACCGAGCTCACCAACGACCTCAAGAAGATCGACGAAATCCGCCGCGACGTCGGCATGGTGTTCCAGCATTTCAACCTGTTCCCGCATCTGACCATTCTCGAGAACCTGACGCTGGCGCCGATCTGGGTCCGCAAGATGCCCAAGAAGGACGCCGACGAGATCGCGATGCATTATCTCACCCGCGTCAAGATTCCCGAGCAGGCGGGGAAGTATCCCGGCCAGCTTTCGGGCGGCCAGCAGCAGCGCGTCGCCATCGCCCGCTCGCTGTGCATGAGCCCCAAGATCATGCTGTTCGACGAGCCGACCTCGGCGCTCGATCCGGAAATGGTCAAGGAGGTGCTCGATACGATGGTCTCGCTCGCCGACGAGGGCATGACCATGCTCTGCGTCACCCACGAAATGGGCTTCGCCAGGCAGGTCGCCGACCGGGTGATCTTCATGGACGCCGGCCAGATCGTCGAGATGAACGAGCCCAACGAGTTCTTCAAGAATCCGCAGCACGAGCGCACCAAGCTGTTCCTCAGCCAGATCCTGCACTGAAGCCGGATGCTGGACCGAGGCGCGCGGCATCGCGCACCGCCCGGCCGCCTGTGACGCGGCCGGCGCCGGCGTTCAGCGCGCATTCACGCCGCGATGTGGATGCTGGCGCTTCGGCAGGCTCTCCTTGCTTGACCGGCCTGACGTCAAAGAGAGCGAAGGAAGGTCCATGAAGCGTCTCATTCCCGCGATTGTCGCGGCCATCGTGCTCGCCGGCGCCGCGCACGCCCAAACGATCAATCTCGGCCCGGGCGGCATCGGCATCGACACCCGCAGCCCACGCGATCGCGCGATCGACCGCGAAATCCGCCGTGAGGAGCGCTTTCGCGAGCGTGAGCGGGAGCGTCGGGCCGAACGCCGCGCCGAGCGGCGCTTCGAGCGCCGCGGCGAGCGCTGCCGCACGGTGACGACGCGCGAGGAAACGCGTCGTGGCGTCATTCGCCGCACGACCCGCATCTGCGATTGATCGAAGCGTTCGGTCTCTGACCGGCGATCGACCCGTCTCGCCATCGCGAGACGGGTTTTTTGCGCCGGCCGCAGCGTTCTGCGGCATTCGTCCGGCGGGCGATCGGAGCAACGCAGGGCTGAAAAGCAGCGATCTCGCGCGGCCGCTGGAACAACTCGCCGATCGAGCGGGTTCACCTCGCGAACCGAAGGAGAACTTCGCCGTGAAACTCATTCTTTCCACGCTGGTCGCCGGCCTGTTCCTCGGCGCCGCCGGCTCCCACGCCCAGAGCATCAACCTCGGACCCGGCGGGATTTCCGTCGATCCGCGTTCCGACCGTCAGCGAGCCATCGAGCGCGATATTCGCCGGGACGAAAGAGCCCGCGAGCGCGAGCGCGAGCGGCGTCGCGAGGAGCGCGCCGAACGCCGGCGGGACGACTGCCGCACCGTCGTGACCCGGGAGGAGACGCGCCGCGGCGTGGTGACGCGCGAGACGCGCGTCTGTGACTGAAATCCCGCCGTCGGGACGCAATCATGCTATCGGGAGGCCGTGCGGAGCGATCGGGCGGCCTGGCTGCAACGGCGCGGGTCAGCCGCCGTCGCGTCCCTTCACGGCGTGATCGGGGAAATCCGAGAACAACCCATCGACGCCGAGCGCGAAGAAGGCCTTGTATTCGGCGGCCGGGTCGCCCTTGAAGCTCGACGCCAGACGCTTCGGCTCGCTGCGGAACGTCCAGGTGTGGACGAACAGGCCGACGGCGTGGGCGTCCCTGACGACGTTCGTCGGCGCGATCAGCACACGGTCGCGCTCATCGATCGCGCCGTCCCCGTTCAGATCCTGCGGCTTGCCGTCGGCGCCGATCATCTGCTTGCCGGCGAGCAGATAGGGCTTCCACGGCCCGACGCCGTCGGCGTAGGCGCTGATCTCCTTCAGCCCTTCGACGGTCACCAGATCCTTGAAGGTGCGCCTGTCGCCGGTGACGACGAAATCATACGGCTTGTCGAACGGGGCGGCGAGGACGATGCCGCCATCCTTGTCGACGCCGTCTGCATCGACGAGCTGGACCAGACGCAACTGCGTCTTCGTCCGCAGGTATTTGAGGTTGGCCGTCTCGAAGCTCTGGATGATCACGGGGGAGGTCTTCTCGGTCCAGCCGGCGGCCGTCAGCGCCGCGAGCAGGCGGTCCTCGAGCGCGAGCCCGATGGCGGAATGGAAGATCGGGTGCTTGGTTTCGGGATAGATGCCGATCGTCCGGCCGATGCGGGCGCTTTCGCCCTTGGCGAGGTCGATCACCTCCTGAAGCGTCGGAATCGCGTATTTCCCGTTATGCGACTGGTCGCGATCGGCCATCGCCTGCCTGGCGCGCAGCGTCTTGATTTCCGCCAGCGTGAAGTCGCCGGCGAACCAGTCGTTGGTGTCGACGCCATCGACCTTGCGCACCGTCTTGCGTGCGGCAAACTCGGCCCGGGTCGAGACATCGGTGGTGGCGCCGAGCATCGGCTCGTGCCGCGCGATCAGCACGCCGTCCTTCGTGGCCACGAGGTCGGGCTCGATGAAATCCGCGCCCTGCGCGATCGCGAGCCGGTAGGCTTCGAGCGTATGCTCGGGCAGGTAGCCGCTGGCCCCGCGATGCCCGACGACGAGCGGCTTCTGGCCATTCAGCGTCGGGGCCGGGGTTTGCGCGACGGCAGGCCCAACGGGTCCGCCAAACAAGCCAAGCGCGGCGCACAGCGCTGCTGCGAGAACGGCGGTCCTGATCATCGGCTTCATCCCTGTTCGATCGGCTTTGAGCGACCCTGATCAGGCGATGTGACAGCCCGGTGACCCTGGCGTGCAGCGGCTACTCGGCTGGAACGGCCCGGGCGGGGGGCGCGGCATGGGCCGTGCGGCGGTCCATGTCGGCGACCATCCCCCGGACGATCCGGCTCGCCGTCTTCTCGAAGCAGAACGGCAGGACGGCATGGACGAGGGCGCAGAACGCCGCGGCGAACATCCGGCCGGAATAGCGCAGAGCGACGCCGAAATGCTCTCCATAGGTTTCGCCGACGGCGTGCGGATGGCTGGTGAAAAGCTTGCTGGCGGGCTGTGGCATGGGATGGCGACCTCCGATCGGCGCACTATGCTGCCGCTGCCACGGGCAAGCTTCCCAATCCGAGCCAAATAGGCGAAAATCCTGGGATGAAATCACTCGTTTGCTCGGAGATCGGGGAAAATGTCCCAGGACTTCCGCCTTGACGCCTTCGACATAGCCATCCTGCGCGAATTGCAGCGCGATTCGTCGCGGAGCGTCGAGGATCTCGCCGCGCAGGTTAACCTGTCACGCAACGCCTGCTGGCGGCGGGTGAAGCTGCTGGAGGAGGCGGGGATCATTCGCGCGCGCGTCGCGCTCGTCGATGCGGCGAGGCTGAACGCCGGGCTGACCGTGCTGATCCGCATCCGCACCAGCCAGCACAACGCCGCCTGGGCGAAAAGCTTTCGCGAGGCGATCGCGGCCCTGCCCGAGATCGTCGGGGCCTACCGGACCTCGGGAGAAATCGACTACATGCTGCGGGCGCGCGTGCCTGATGTCGCGGCCTATGACCGGCTCTACCAGCGACTGATCGCCCGCGTCGACATGGTCGATGTCGCCGCGAGCTTCGTGATGGAGGAGATCAAGGAAACGACGGAGGTGCCGCTCGGCTATGCCTGAGCGGCGTCCCACGCGGGCGCGCTCAGCGCCGGCCCTCGAGCGTCGATTTGGCGTCGAGGCGCTTGCCGGGCGGCGGGGTCAGGTCCGGCGGCGGCGTGGTGGCGCAGGCGGCGAGCGCCAGAGCGAGCAGGCCGGCGAGCGAGATGCGGCTGATGCGGAGCATGACCTGGGGAACCCTTGTCGCGAAGAGGCGGTTGCCACGTCTTTCCGCTTATGAAACGACCGCGTCAAGAATGTGTCGCGCGAATGTGCGCGACGGAACCAAAAAAGCCCCGCATGACCAGTTCCTCCACATGACGCCAGCAGCCCGCCTCAGCGCCGCCATCGAGGTGCTCGACGACATCGTCCAGCGCCGCCGGCCCGCTGTGGACGCCCTGAAGGATTGGGGCCTGTCGCGCCGCTTCGCCGGCTCGAAGGACCGCGCCGCCATCGCCTCGCTGGTCTACGACGCGCTGCGCCGGCGCGCCTCGTCGGCTTTCGCCATGGGCGCCGACAGCTCCCGCGCGCTCGTGCTCGGCATGCTGGCCGGCCTGCGCGGCCTCTCCGAGCCGGAGATCGCGCAACTCTGTTCTGGCGAGCAGCATGCGCCGGCGCCGCTCAGCGCGGCGGAAAGCGCCGAGCTCGCCGGCTTCGATCTCGCAGGCGCGCCCGACTGGGTGCGCGCCGACGTGCCGGAATGGCTCTGGCCCTCCTTCGTCGCGGGTTTCGGCGAGGCGGCGCCTGCCGAGGGGGCGGCGCTGGCTGGCCGCGCGGCGGTCGATATCCGCGTCAACCGGCTGAAGGCGGCGCGTGACGAGGTCCGGATGGCCCTCGATCACCTCTCGCCCGAGATCGGCGCCTTGTCGCCCGACGCGCTGCGCTTCCGGCCCGGGCCGGACGGGCGCGGCCCCTCGCTCCAGAGCGAGCCGGGCTTCTTCGACGGCGCATTCGAAATCCAGGACGAGGGCTCGCAGCTCGTCACGCTCCTGTCAGGCGCCAAGCCGGGCGACACCGTGATCGACCTGTGCGCCGGCGCCGGCGGCAAGACGCTGGCTCTGGCGGCGCTGATGGCCAATCGCGGACGCCTGGTCGCGACCGATCTCGACAGCCGCCGGCTCGCCCCTCTGCACGACCGGCTGGCGCGCAGCGGCGCCGGCATCGTCGAGATCCGCATCCCGCGCTCGCGCGGCCACGAGCCGCTGGCAGATCTCGCCGGCCAGGCCGATCTGGTGCTGGTCGATGCGCCCTGCAC
>JAKFWE010000050.1 GCA_021732895.1 Allobosea sp.
TGGCCGAGCGCCGCGCGGGCGCAGGAGCCGATGAAGATCGGCGTCGTCAGCGTGCTGACCGGCCCCGCCGCGACGCTCGGCCAACAGGTGCGCGACGGCTTCCAGATGGCCATCGACCAGATGGGCGGGAAGCTCGGCGGCGTGCCGGTGCAGGTCACCGTGATCGACGACGAGCTCAAGCCCGATGTCGCCGTCGGCAAGGTGCGCGGCTTCGTCGAGGGCGACAAGCCGGCCTTCGTCGTCGGCCCGGTCTTCTCCAACATCCTCGGCGCGATCGCCAAGCCGGTGCTGGATTCCGGCGCCTTCCTGATCTCGCCGAACGCCGGCCCCTCGACCATGGCGGGCAAGGGCTGCCACCAGAACTTCTTCGTCACCTCCTACCAGAACGACCAGGTCCACGAGGTGCTCGGCAAGCACGCGCAGGATCAGGGCTACAAGCGCGCCTACATCATGGCGCCGAACTATCAGGCGGGTAAGGATTCGCTCGCCGGCTTCAAGCGCTATTTCAAGGGCGAGATCGTCGACGAGGTCTATGCCCCGCTGACCTCGCTCGATTTCTCGGCGGAGCTCGCCAAGATCGCCGCCGCCAGGCCCGACGTCGTCTTCGCCTTCATGCCCGGCGGCCTCGGCGTCAACCTGGTCAAGCAATGGTCGCAGGCCGGGCTGCAGGGCAAGATCCCGTTCCTCTCGGCCTTCACCGTCGATGAATCGACGCTGCCGGCGCAGCAGGACGCGGCGGTCGGCCTGTTCGGCGGCATGACCTGGGCCCCGAACATGGACAACCCGCAGACGAAGAAATTCGTCGCCGACTACGAGGCCGCCTACAAGATCGTGCCGGGCTCCTACGCCATGCAGGCCTATGACGCCGCCCTGCTGATCGACGCCGCCGTCAAGGCGGCCGGCGGCGCGGGCGACAAGGACAAGCTGCGCGCCGCATTGAAGAAGGCCGAGTTCACCTCGCTGCGCGGGAAATTCAAGTTCAACACCAACGGCTTCCCGATCCAGGACTTCTATCTGGTCAAGGTCGCCAAGCGCGCCGACGGCAAGTTCCAGACCGAAATCGCCCAGAAGGTGTTCACGGATTACGCCGATCCGCACGCGAAGGATTGTGGGTTGAAGTGAGGCTCGGGAAGCGCTGATCGAACTCCCCTCTCCCGTAGGGCGAGGGGCTGGGGGCGAGGGGTCGGCCGTTTGACCCAGAGGCTCCGACCTCATCGCCGGCAGCGGCCAAGCGCCCACTACCGGTCCAACGTCCGACACCTCACCCCTGCCCCTCTCCTTACAGGAGAGGGGTTCCCCGCGCCCTTCCGGCAACGTCGCGGCATGAACCCATGACCACCAGCCTCCTCATCGTCCAGATCCTCAACGGCCTCCAGCTCGGCGTGCTGCTGTTCCTGGTCGCGGCGGGGCTGACGCTGGTGTTCGGCGTGATGGACTTCATCAACCTCGCCCACGGCGTGCAATACATGCTGGGCGCCTATCTGGCCGTGACCTTCGTCGGCCTGACCGGCAGTTTCGTGCTCGGGCTGGCGCTGGCGCTGGCGGCGGCGCTGCTGATCGGGCTGGCGCTCGAGTTCGTGGTCTTCCGCCATCTCTACGAGCGCGACCATCTCGACCAGGTGCTGGCCACCTTCGGGCTGATCCTGCTGCTCAACCAGGGCGTCAAGATCGTCTGGGGCGCGGCCCCGCTCTCGGTGCCGATCCCGGCCTTCCTCTCCGGCGCGGTCGTGCTGGCGGACGGCATCCTCTACCCGGTCTACCGGTTCGCGCTGATCGGCGCCGGGCTCGGCGTCGGCCTTCTGCTCTGGTTCATCGTCGAGCGCACCCGCACGGGCATGCTGCTGCGGGCCGGGGCGTCCAACGCCGCCATGGTCTCGGCGCTCGGCGTCGATATCCGCAGGCTGTTCATGGTCGTCTTCGCCTTCGGCACCATGCTGGCGGGCTTCGCCGGCGCGATGGCGGCGCCGATCCTCTCGGTCGAGCCCGGCATGGGCGACACCATCCTGATCCTCGCGTTCGTCGTCATCGTGGTCGGCGGCATCGGTTCGATCCGCGGGGCCTTCGTCGGCGAACTGATCGTCGGACTCGTCGATACGCTCGGCCGCTCCTTCATGAACGACCTGCTGCGGCTGTTCATGAGCGCGCCCTCGGCGCGCGCCACGGGCGCGGCGCTGTCGTCCATGCTGATCTACCTCGTCATGGCGGTCGTGCTGTTCCTGCGGCCCGAGGGGCTGATGCCCGCCAAGGGCCGGACATGAGCATGGGCGGCACATGAGCGCGACGCCGGCCGGCAGCCTCGCGGACCCCGCGCCGCGCCGCGCCCGCCTGACGGTGGCCGTCGCCCTGTTCGGGCTTCTCGCGGTTCTGCCTCTGGCGGTGCAGTTCGGCCTGCCCTCGCACTGGCTGACGCTGGCGACGCGCGCGATGATCTTCGCCATCGCGGCGCTCTCGCTCGACCTCATTCTCGGCGTCGGCGGGCTGGTCTCCTTCGGCCACGCCGCCTTCATCGGCATCGGCGCCTACGGCGCCGGCATCCTGATCGCGGAGGGGCAAGGCGAGGCGCTCATTGCGCTGCCGCTGGCGATCGCCGCCTGCGCGCTCTTCGCCGCCGTCACCGGCGCGGTCTCGCTGCGCACGAAGGGCGTCGCCTTCATCATGATCACGCTGGCCTTCGGCCAGATGGCCTATTTCCTGGCGCAGGCGCTGTCGGCCTATGGCGGCGATGACGGGCTGACGCTTCAGCAGCGCAGCACGCTCGCCGGATGGGACGTCTTCGCCGACCGGACGCACTTCTTCTACATCGTGCTGGCGACGCTCGCCGGCTGCCATTTTCTGATCCGCGCCATCGTCGCGTCGCGCTTCGGGCGCGTGCTGCGGGCGGCGCGCGAGAACCCGGTCCGCGTCGCCGTCACCGGCTACGATGTCGATCGCGTGCGGCTGATCGCCTATGTGATCTCGGGCATGATCGCCGGCGTGTCCGGCTTCCTGCTGGCCAACCAGACCGAATTCGTCAGCCCGGCCTTCATGTCCTGGCAGCGCTCGGGCGAACTGATCTTCATGGTCGTGCTCGGCGGCGTCGGCACGCTGCACGGCGCGATCATCGGCGCCTTCGCCTTCCTCGTCGCCGAGGACGTGCTGTCGGGCTGGACCGAGCACTGGAAGGCGATCTTCGGGCCGCTGATCGTGCTTTTCGTGCTGATGACGCGGGGCGGGATCGACGGCCTTCTGCGCAGGCTCGGCGGGCGCGGCGATGACTGAGCCCGTGCTCGCCCTGTCTGGCCTGCGCAAGCGCTTCGGCGCGCTGCAGGTGACCGACAATGTCAGCCTCGCGCTCGCGCCGGGCGAGCTGCATGCGCTGATCGGCCCTAACGGGGCCGGCAAGACCACGCTCGTTCACCAGATCTCGGGCATGCTGAAGCCGGACGCCGGCGCGATCCTGTTTCGCGGCGCCGACGTCACTGCGCTGTCGCCGCAGCGGCGCGCCCGGGCCGGGCTCGCGCGCACCTTCCAGATCACCTCGACCATCGCCTCGCTCTCGGTGCTGGAGAACGTGGCGCTGAGCGCCCAGGCGCGCGGCCCGCGCCCGCTGGCGCTGTTTGGCGACGCCGCCCGGGACGAGGCGCTGAACGGCCCGGCGCGCGCGGCGCTGGAGGCCGTGGGCCTGGCGGGGCGGGCCCATGTCAGCGCCGGCCGGCTCTCGCACGGCGAAAAGCGCGCGCTCGAGATCGCCATGGCGCTGACGCTCGAGCCGGCCGCGATCCTGCTCGACGAGCCGCTGGCCGGCGTCGGCCGCGAAGAGGGCGAGCGCCTGATCGGCCTGCTGAGAAGCCTGAAGGGCCGCTACGCGATGCTGCTGGTCGAGCATGACATGGACGCCGTGTTCGCTCTCGCCGACACTGTCACCGTGCTGGTCTACGGCGCCGTGATCGCCACCGGAGACCCGGCCGGCGTGCGCGCCGACAAGGCGGTGCGCGAGGCCTATCTCGGCGAGGAGGGCTGAGATGCTCGTCGTCGAGGGGCTCCAGGCCGGCTATGGCGAGGCGCAAATCCTGTTCGGCGTCGATCTGTCCGTCGCCGAAGGCGAGGTGGTGACGCTGCTCGGCCGCAACGGCATGGGCAAGACCACGACAATTCGCGCGATCATGGGGTTGATCCGGCCCGGGGCGGGGAGGATCCGGGTGAACGGCGAGGACCTGACCGGCGCCCCGCCGTTCCGCATCGCGCAGGCCGGCATCGGGTTGGTGCCGGAGGGGCGCCAGATCTTCCCGACGCTCAGCGTCGCCGAGAACCTGGTCGCCACGGCCGCGAGCCGCTTCGGCAGGCGACGCTGGGACGTCGAGCGCATCTACGCCTTCCTGCCGCGCCTGAAGGAGCGCCAGGGCAATCGCGGCAACCAGCTGTCGGGCGGCGAGCAGCAGATGCTGGCCATCGGCAGGGCGCTGATGACCAATCCGAAGCTGGTCATTCTCGACGAGGCGACGGAGGGGCTGGCGCCGCTGATCCGGCAGGAAATCTGGGCCTGTCTCGCGGCGCTCAAGGCCGAGGGCGAATCGATCCTGGTGATCGACAAGAACGTCGATGCGCTGGCGCGGTTCGCAGACCGGCACGTCGTGCTGGAGAAGGGCCGCGTCGTCTGGAGCGGCACGAGCGCCGAATTGCGCAAGGACGTCGCGGTCAAGGACCGTTTCCTGCATTTCTGATGGGAGGATTTCGACGATGAAGCCGCTGACAGCCGGCGTGACGAGGGCCAATGAAGGCCTCGACGCCATTTCCTGGTCCATTCTCGGCCAGACCTACGTCCCCAAGACGCTGAGCGCCGATTCCTTCGCCTGGCACGCGACCCTGCCGCCGGGCACTTTCGTGCCGCCGCATGTCCACCCCACGCAGGACGAGTTCATCTACATGCTCGAGGGCCGGCTCGACCTCGTGCTCGACGGCGCGGAGAGCATGGCGAACGCCGGCGACCTGATCCGGCTGCCGCGCAACGTGCCGCACGGGCTGTTCAACCGGAGCGAGACGACGGTCAAGTGCCTGTTCTGGGTCGCGCCGACGGGCCGGCTCTACGACCTGTTCTGGGCGATCCATGCGATGCCGCAGCAGAACCCGGCTGATGTCGTGGCGCTTTCGGCGCGCCACGAGGTCGATTTCCTGCCGCCCCCTCCCGACGGCGCCTGAGCCCGTCGGGCCGTTCAGCGCGAGCGGCAGCGCCCGGTCGTGGTGCGCTCCCTGTCGCCGTCGTCATAGTCGATGCCGAGCGAACTGCCGCCGAGCGAGGTGATGCGGCCGGGATACCATGAGCCGGCGCCGCGGAAATTGCACTCGACGCGGCTGCCGATGGTCCAGTTGTAGGGACGCACGGCGCTGACCGGCAGGGTCTCGCGGTCGCCATCGTCATACTGAACGGTGATGCGACCACCGGACATGCTCTGAATGACGCCCGGAAACCAGAAATTGCCGTTCTTGAAGCGCGCCAGCACCCAGTCGCCCGGGCTTTGCGCCTGCGCCGTGGCGACGCTGCCGAGCAGCGCGCCGATCACCAGCCAAGTCTTCATGAGCATGCTCCCGCGAAACGCCGCATGGCAGGCCTTATCAGAGACCGGTTTTCGCTGCGAGAGCCTTCCATGAACCGCCGATCATATTGGCGGACGTTCATTCCCGCGAACGCCGTGACGGCCCGTGATTAAGATTAAGCCGCGTGTATCCGTGCATCGGCGGCGGCGCGAAGGCATGATGCCGGAAGCCCCCCGGATGGAGCCGCGCCATGGAACCCGATCGCCGCCAGGCCGCGCGCAACCGCCTGTTCCAGCGCGTCAGCGTCGTCTTCAACGGCGGCCGGTCGATGCTCGGCTGCTCGGTCCGCAACCTTTCGGAAACGGGAGCGCTGCTGCGCATGACGGACTGGATCGCGCTGCCGCCGACCTTCGAGATCGAGACGCAGGGAGACCGCGGGAGCCGCCGTGCGCGCCAATGCTGGCGCCGGGGCGACGATGTCGGCGTCGCCTTCCTGCCGCAGGGCGAGGACGCCGCCGCCGCTCCGGTCTGTCTGGCGGCCTTCAGGGCGAGGCGCGACGCCCGGCGAGGTCGCGATGCGACGTCCAGACCGGCGGCGGATTAAGCTTAACCGGAGGTTTCGGCTGCCAAGCTCGTCGACCTGCGCCATACTGGCACACACAGAACGGACGAAGAACGTCGCTTCGTTGCAGCCTTTGGAGAGCGCCATGATCCCGGAACGCCGCGCCACGCCTCGCGCCCGCTGCCTGTTCGGCGGCTTCATCGCCTTCAATCAGCGCAAGACGACGATGGACTGCCTCGTGCGCAACCTCTCGCCGGAGGGCGCGCTGCTGACTTTCCCGGCGGGAGCGCTGGCGCCGGAGCGGTTCGAACTGCAGGTCGCGCAGCTCGGCCGCCCGGTGCAGGCCCGCGTGCTGTGGCGCAAGGGCGAGCGCTACGGCGTCAGCTTCAGCGCGCCCATGACGAAGCGCCAGAAACCAGGACCGCTCGATCTCGCCGGCCGGCTGAAGGATTTCGGCCTGGCCGAAAGCGGCCTGCGGCTGCGCTGCACCTGAGGGTTCAGGCGCGCGGCGCCGGCTGCGAAACCGCGAACCCCGCCTTGCCGGCATAGGCCTTCACGATCGCCTCGCGTTTGGCGTAGCTGAGCACGCGCTCGACATCGTCGAAGCCGTTGGGCGCCAGCGCCTCGACCGCGTCGATGACGCGCTCCGGCCCGCCGACCCGGTTCATCGCCACGATCTCGGCGGTCGCCGGCAGCCGGAGCGCCTCGTAGGCCGCCAGCGCGTGGCGCGGATGTTCGGCCCTGACCAGCAGGTCGGCGAGGCAGCGCGCGTCGAGGATCGCCTGCGAGGCCCCGTTCGAGCCGACCGGATACATCGGATGGGCGGCGTCGCCGAGCAGCGTGACGCGGCCATGGGTCCAGCGCGGCAGAGGGTCGCGGTCGCACATCGGGTAGTCCCAGAAGCCCGGCGTGGCCTCGATCAGCGCCATCACGTCGACGCCGGGGACCGTGAAGCGCCGTGCGAAGGGCAGCACGTCCTCGAGCCGGCCGGGCTTGGACCAGGCCTCTTTCGGCGGCGGCCTGTCGGGATCGCCGGTGCGGATGTTGACCACCCAGTTGGTCAGGCGCGTCGCCGGCGTCGCGCCCGGGGCGATCGGATAGAGCACCAGCTTGCCGGCCATGCCGCCGGCGATGATCATGCTCTCGCCGTCGAGGAACACCGGCCAGTCGCAGGCGCCGCGCCACATCTGCACGCCGTTCCAGCGCGGCGGGCCCTGATCGGGAAAATAATGGCCGCGCACCGTCGAATGGATGCCGTCGGCCGCGACCAGGATATCGGCGCGCGCGGTCTCGCCGGCCTCGCCCCGGCGCGTGTCGGAAAAATGCGCGGTGACGCCGCCCTCATCCTGTGAAAAGCCTTGCAGACGCCGCCCGGTCCGCAGGCGCCCAGGCCCCAGCCGCTCGACGACGGCGTCGCGGATGACGCCCTGCAGCCGGCCGCGATGGATCGAGAACTGCGGCGTCGGCGCGCCGGCATGGAGGCCGCGCGGCTCGCGCCAGACCGTCTGGCCGTGCCGGTTCATGTAGATGAGCTCGCGCGTGCGGATCGCGACCGCGTCGAGCGCCGGCAGCAGCCCGAGCCCGGCGAGTTCGGCGATCGCATGGGACAGCGTGTTGATGCCGACGCCGACCTCTCGGATTTCGCCGGACTGCTCGTAGACGGTCGCGTCGAGCCCGCGCGCATGCAGCATCAGCGCCAGCGAGAGGCCGCCGATCCCGCCGCCGACGATTGCGATTTTCATGCCCGCGCGCCCCATGGCCATTTATTTTAAACTTGAAATAACGCCGCGCGCATTGTCAACGTCCGCGTCGCCATGCCTGGTTCTGCACGAAATCTCCGAACCAACGGCGGGAACGAAGCAAAATCCTGTGCGTATCTACCGCCATGGCCGTCGTCCCGGCGCGATGGTCGTGCCACCTGACGAGCTCGCGCGCTGAGTTCCGCGTCGGGGTCTTCGACCAAAGACGGCGTTGACCCGCGGCGAAGCGCCCGTGCAGACCTGCCAACCCTTCTCCTGGAGGATTTCCATGACCAAGAACGAATTGATCAGCGCCATCGCCGACGAGACCGGCAAGACCAAGACCGATGTGTCCGCCATCCTGGCCTCGCTCGCGGCGGTCGTCGCCAGGACGCTGAAGTCTGGCGAAGACGTCACGCTGGGCGGGGTCGGCAAGCTCTCCGCCGCCAAGCGCGAGGCCCGCGAGGCCCGCAACCCCTCGACCGGCGCGATGATCAAGGTGCCCGCCAAGACGGTCGTCAAGTTCAAGGTCACCAAGGATCTCGCCGACGCCGTGGCGTGACCCGACAGGGTCGGGCGCATGGCCCATGCGCCATGTGCTTGACCGCGGATGCTTGACCGCGGCGGGTCCGCCCGCACATTAAGGCGATGTTCCTGCGCCTCTTCACCGATCTCCGCGCCGCCAAGGTGCCCGTCACGCTGCGCGAATATCTCGCGCTGCTGGAAGGCGTAGAAGCCGATCTCGCCGAACATCGGGTCGACGAGTTCTACTATCTCGCCCGCACCTGCCTGGTGAAGGACGAGCGGCATCTGGACCGCTTCGACGCCGTCTTCGGCCAGGTCTTCAAGGGCATGGAGACTCTCGGCCAGGCGATCGAGCAGACCGGCATACCCGAGGACTGGCTGCGCAAGCTCGCCGAGAAGCACCTGACCCCGGAGGAGAAGGCCCAGATCGAGGCGCTCGGCTGGGACAAGCTCTGGGAGACGCTGAAGCAGCGCCTCGACGAGCAGAAGGGCCGTCACCAGGGCGGCTCGAAATGGATCGGCACCGCCGGAACCTCGCCCTATGGCGCCTATGGCTACAACCCCGAAGGCATCCGCATCGGCCAGGACAAGAACCGCAACTTCCGCGCCGTCAAGGTCTGGGACAAGCGCGAGTTCAAGGATTTCGACGACACGCGCGAACTCGGCGTGCGCAACCTGCGCATCGCGCTGCGCCGCCTGCGCAAGTTCGCCCGCACCGGCGCGGCCGAGGAACTCGACCTCGACACCACCATCTCCGAGACGGCGCGGCACGGCTATCTCGAGGTGAAGCTCAGGCCCGAGCGCCGCAACGCCGTGAAGGTGCTGCTGTTTCTCGATGTCGGCGGCTCGATGGACTGGCATGTCGAACTGGCCGAGGAGCTGTTCTCGGCGGCGCGGGCCGAGTTCAAGCATTTCGAGCACTTCTATTTCCATAACTGCCCCTATGAGCGGGTCTGGAAAGAGAACCGCCGCCGCCACGACCAGGTCATCCCGACGCTCGAGCTGCTGCGGACCTATCCGGCCGACTATCGCTGCGTCTTCGTCGGCGACGCCTCGATGAGCCCCTATGAGATCGCGATGCCCGGCGGCTCGGTCGAGCACTGGAACGAGGAGGCGGGCTCTGTCTGGCTGGAGCGGCTGACCGGGCGCTTTCCGAAATCGGTCTGGCTCAACCCGGTCCAGCAGCATCTCTGGAGCTACACCCAGTCGATCCGCCAGATCGGCGGGCTAATGGGCGGGCGGATGTTCCCGCTGACGCTGGACGGGCTGGACGGGGCGATGAAGGCGCTGGCGCGCTAATTGCCGGCTCCCTGCCAGTGCATGGCGCCGGCTGGCGACATTCGAGGCCTGGCTGATGTTCCTGCTGACGGTTGCGACGATCTGGGCCATGGCGGCGATCACACCGGGCGCCAACGTCCTCGTCGTGGTGCGCTGCGCGCTGACGCGCGCCAGCGTGCTGGCGGCGTATCAGCGGGCGCGCCGGGCGCTCGACATGGCGGCCGGCGTCGTCTTCGTCGGGTTCGGCGCGCGGCTGATGCTGGCGGAGCGCTAGAGTCGCGCAATGACAAAGCGCGGGGCAGCCGCTAAGGCTCCCGCATGCAGCCCGATCAACCCGACATTCCCGCTCCCACCTGGCGTCAGCGCCCGAAGCCCGTCGGCTTCGAGGTCTCCTACAAGCTCGACGGCGAGACATTGGAAATCGACACGACGCGCCGCGTCGACCGGGTCAGGCTTTCGGGCGTCGAACAGGTGCGTTTTCTTTACGCGCCGAGCAACGTCACCGCGAAGGCCTACAGGGTCCAGCTTCGCCTCAGCGACGGCAAGAAGGTCGTCTTCGGCAACCTCTCCTGGCGCTCCCTGACCGATATCGACCGCGACGACGCGCGCTATCACGGCTTCGTCACGGCGCTCTCGGCCGCGATCGCGCGAGCCAGCCCGCGCGCCCGTTTCGTCGCCGGCAAACCCTACGCCCTGTGGCTGGCGCTCGCGGTAGTGGGCGGGCTCTCGATCGCGATGCTCGCCTTCTTCACGATGCGGGCCTTTCAGCAGGGCGCGACCTCGGCCGGCTTCGTCGGCATCCTGCTCGCGGCCGCATCGTTCTGGCAGGTCTGGCCGATGGTGAGGCTCAACCGGCCGCGCGAACTGGCGACCGGCGAGGTTCCAGACGATCTCGTGCCGGGGCGGGCTTCGCCCTGACCGGTCACCGCACCACCAGCACCGAGCACTTCGCGCGTCGCACGATGGTCGAGGCGTTCGAGCCGATGACATAGGCCAGCATGCCCGGCTCGTGGGAGCCGATCACGATCAGGTCGGCGCCGCTGGCCTCGGCCTCGGCCAGAACCTCGCCATGCACCGAACCGACCAGAACCCGGGCCGAGACGCGCTCCGCAGGCAGCGAGACCCCGGCCGCGATGGCGGCGAGCCTGCTCTCGGCGTCGCTCTGCTGCCCGGCGTCGAAATCGGCCGGCACGAACTCCATGTAGGTGATCGGGACGAGCGAGCGGACATGGACCAGCCGCACCGTGCCGCCGGACATCTCGGCGAAGGCGACGGCGGCGGCGATCGCGGGCTCGGCCAGCTCAGCCTCGGCCAGATCGACGGGAACCAGAATCGACTTGTACATCGCATCCTCCCGGTTGGCGGCGGACGTTCGCCGCTCCGCGTCGCGCGCGCATCCGCATGGACGCCATGACGGCTGCGAATTTGACGCCGACCCGGACTGGCGTGAGAGTATGCGCGCAGGCGGCCCGCGATGGGAAGTCCATGGCGGCGGCCAGCGCCGCCCTCCCTGCCCGGTAGCCCGATGACCGACGCCTCCCCCGCCGCGCGCCGCGCCCCTGCACTGCTGCATTCGCCGATCGCCTTCCTGATGGCGCTGGCCTTCGTCAACTGGCTCGGCTTCGCGAGCTGGAGCGCGCTGATCAACAATTTCGCCAAGGAGGCGGCCGGGTTCAGCGGGCAGGACATCGGCGTGCTGCAATCGGTCCGCGAGATCCCGGGCTTCCTCGCCTTCACCGCGATCATCCTGTTCTGGTTCATGCGCGAGCAGATGCTGGCCTATGTCAGCCTGGTGGCGCTCGGCGTCGGCATCGCCGTCACCGGCTATCATCCGACGCTGGGCGGCCTGCTCCTGACCACCACGATCATGTCGCTGGGCTTCCATTATTACGAGACGGCGCAGCAATCGCTGCAGCTCCAGCTCCTGCCCAAGGCGGATGCGCCGCGGCTCCTCGGACGGATCGCCGGCGCGGCGGCGGCGGCCCAGCTCCTCGCCTTCGGCTCGATCGCGCTGATCTGGCGGCTGTTTCAGCCCGGTTACGTCACTGTCTTTCTCTTCGCCGGGCTCGTGACAATCGGCCTGACGCTCGCGATCTGGCTGGCCTTCCCGCGTTTCCAGGGAGCGGTGCCGCAGAACAAGGGCTTCGTGCTGCGCCGGCGCTACTGGCTCTATTACGCGCTGACCTTCATGTCGGGCGCGCGGCGGCAGATCTTCATGGCGTTCGGCGGTTTCCTGCTGGTCGAGCGCTTCGGCTACGACGTCGCCGCGACCGCGACGCTGCTGTTGGCCACCTACGGCATCAACACCGTCATGGGTCCGATTCTGGGCCACCTCGTCGGGCGCATCGGCGAGCGCGCGACCATCCAGATCGAGAACGTCTCGCTGGTGGCGGTCTTCGTCGGCTACGCGCTGGCCAGCCAGGGCCATTTTGCGGGCTGGGGCGTGTTCGTCGCCGGCGCGCTGTTCATCGTCGATGGTGTCTTCTTCACGCTGACGCTGGCGCAACGCACCTATTTCCAGAAGATCGCCGATCCGGCCGACATCGCGCCGACCTCGGCGGTCGCCTTCACGATCAACCACATCGCCGCAGTCTTCCTGCCGGTGTTCTTCGGATTGCTCTGGATCCGCGATCCGGCTTTCGTCTTCTATATCGGGGCGGCGGTCGCGACGGTGTCGCTGTCGCTGTCATTTCTGGTGCCGCGGAACCCGGCGCCCGGTTTCGAGACGATGATGAAGCCGGTCGTCCCCGTCGCCGCGGAGTAAGGCTGCAGCGACCACCGGCGCCGGCTCAGCCCTGCCTGTCCGGCGTGCGCACGATCAGGCCGTCCAGCTCTGCGCGGACCCTGATCTGGCAGCTCAACCGGGAATTGGGACGGACCTCGAAGGCGAAATCGAGCATGTCCTCCTCCATCGGCTCTGCCGTCCCCGTCCGCGCGACCCAGGCGTCGTCGACATAGACGTGACAGGTCGCGCAGGCGCAGGCGCCGCCGCATTCGGCCTCGATCCCGGGCACGGCGTTGCGCACGGCGGTCTCCATCACCGTCGAGCCGATCTCGGCTTCGACCGTGCGGTCCGCCCCTTTGGAATCGATGAAGGTGATATTCGGCATGAAGAACTCCGCCCGGCCTGAAGCTCGCCCGACTTAGAGCATTTTGAGGCCTTGGCAAATGTCAGCGCCGGAAGACGCCAGGGAACCGGCGCAGTTTTCGTGCCGGCGCGGCAAAGCGAGCCGGGCGGCTCAGGCCGCGCAGTCGAACCGCGAGATGGCGGCGCGCGCCTCGGCCGCCGCCAGCGCGA
>JAKFWE010000334.1 GCA_021732895.1 Allobosea sp.
AAGCTACCGCTCTCCCAACTGAGCTATGGCCCCACATGATTCGGCTGATCTGGGGGTCAGCCGACCAAACTTCAGTCATACGGGACCCGAACACGGTCCCGCGACGTCGCACCGCCCGACGGCGGCGAAGCGCTCTATAGGCGGGCTCGGCGCAAGACTCAAGCGTCTATGTCACGCCGGCGTCGCTTGTTCCTCAGACGTCCTCATCGGGCTCGATGTCGCCGTCGATCAGGTCCGCGACATCGTCGTCGCCCTCCTCGTCCTCCTCGAGGAACGCGTCGTCCTCGCCGGCGTCATCGTCGTCCTCGACCTCGATGTCGTCCTCGCTGGTGACGACCACGTCCTTGTCGGACGCCTCGGCGTCGGCCTCGTCGAGCGAAACGATCTCGACCGGGTTGTCGGCGGCCTCGGCCTCGTCCTCGTCCTCGGCGGGCTTGGGCGCCGGCGCCGACGCCTTGCCCTGGGGCTCGAAGACCGACCGCGGATAGGACTGCCCGGTATAGGGCGAGACGATCGGATCCTTGTCGAGATCGTAGAATTTGCGCCCCGTGGTCGGGCAAACGCGCTTTGTGCCAAGTTCCGGTTTCGCCACTGCGTCGGACCTTCAATCGTTCATGTTCTGAAAAGCAGGCGCGTCCGTTAGTCGGGGCGGGCAGCACTGTCAAATGCTGATTTTCGCGCCGTCCGCCGTGACGCGCGCCGAGGGCTCATGCTAGAGCGCCTGGACTGCGCCAGTCCAGCGCCGCCCTTTCGCTTGGCGGCGAATCCGAAGCGCGCGAACCTGACGAGAGACCGCCGCGTGGCCCATTCGCACAATCCGACACCCGTGACGGCCAGCGCCGGCCGTCCGCTGCGCGGCATGCTTCGTGTGCCCGGCGACAAGTCGATCTCGCACCGCGCCATGATCTTCGGGCTCCTGGCGGTCGGCGAAACCAGGATCAGCGGCCTGCTCGAGGGCGAGGACGTGATGGCCACGGCCGCCGCCGCGCGCGCGCTCGGAGCGCAGGTTCATCACGACGGTCCCGGCCTGTGGCGCGTCTTCGGCGTCGGCGTCGGCGGCCTGCGGCAGCCCGACGGCGTGCTCGATTTCGGCAATGCCGGCACCGGGTCGCGGCTGATGATGGGCGTCTGCGGCGCGCACCCGATCACCACGACGTTCGACGGCGACGCCTCGCTGCGCAAGCGGCCGATGCGCCGCATCCTCGATCCGCTCGAACGCATGGGCGCGGTCATCGTCTCGCAGGAGGATGGCGGCCGCGTGCCGCTCACCCTGCGCGGACCGCGGGAGGCCGTGCCGATCGAATACCGCACGCCGGTCGCCTCGGCGCAGATCAAATCCGCCGTGCTGCTGGCGGGGCTCGCCGCGCCGGGCGAGACCACCGTGATCGAGACGGAGGCGACGCGCGACCACACCGAAAAGATGCTGGCGCATTTCGGCGCGCAGGTGCGGGTCTCGACCGAGGGCGCGCATGGCCGGCGGATCGTGCTGACGGGGCAGCCGGAACTGCGTGCGACGCCGATCGTGGTGCCGGCCGATCCGTCCTCGGCGGCCTTTCCGATCGTCGCGGCGCTGATCGCGCCCGGCTCCGACATCCTGATCGAAGGCGTGATGACCAATCCGCTGCGCAGCGGCCTGCTGACGACCCTGCGCGAGATGGGCGCCGACATCAGCGTCGAGAGCGAAGCCAGCGAAGGCGGCGAGGCCGTGGCGACGCTGCGCGTGCGCGCCGGCGGGCTCGCCGGCGTCACCGTGCCGCCCGAGCGGGCGCCATCGATGATCGACGAATACCCGGTGCTGGCGGTGGCGGCCGCCTTCGCCAGCGGCACGACCCGGATGCGCGGTCTGCAGGAGCTGCGCGTCAAGGAATCGGACCGGCTGGCGGCCGTGGCCGACGGGCTGCGGGCCGCCGGCGTGACCTGCGCCATCGAGGGCGACGATCTCGTGGTCGAGGGCGGCGGCGGGGCGGTCGCCGGGGGCGGGATGGTCGCGACGCATCTCGACCACCGCATCGCGATGAGCTTCCTGGTGATGGGGCTGGCGACGCGAAAGCCGATGCGGATCGACGACGGCGCCATGATCGCGACCAGCTTCCCGAGCTTCCTCGCGCTGATGAACGGTCTGGGCGCCGACATCGCATGACCGCCCCGCTGGTCATCGCGGTCGACGGCCCGGCGGCCTCGGGCAAGGGCACGCTGGCGCGCGCGCTGGCGGGGCATTACGCATTGCCCTATCTCGACACCGGCCTGCTTTACCGCATGGTGGCGCGCGCCATGATGGAGGCCGGCCATGAACTCGCCGACGCACAGGCGGCCGGCGCGGTCGTCTCGCAGTTCGACGAGAGCGCCTTTTCCGAAAGCGGCCTGCGGGGGCGCGAGATCGGCGAGGCGGCGTCCGTCGTCGCCGCGATCCCGGCGGTGCGGGCCGGACTGATCGAACGCCAGCGCCGCTTCGCCGCGCGCCCGGAGGGCGCCGTGCTGGACGGGCGCGACATCGGCACCGTGATCTGCCCAGACGCCCCCGCAAAGCTCTTCGTCACCGCGACGCCGGAGGTGCGCGCCGCGCGCCGGCACCGCGAACTGGCCGGACGCGGCGAGGCGGCCAGCCTCGAAGGCATCCTCGCCGATATCCGCCGCCGCGACGCGCGCGATTCGGGGCGCGGCGACGCGCCGCTGCGCGCGGCCGAGGACGCCGTGCTGCTCGATACCTCCGCCCTGACGGTGGCGGAGGCGCTGGCGGCGGCGATCACGATCGTGAATGCCCGCCGCGCGGGCTGAGCCTGCCTGGAATTCTCCCTTGGCGCGACTCAAAAGCGAGCGCACACTCTCCTCACGGATTGATGACGGAGGTGGCGATGCGGCGCTGGCTGTTCGGTCTCTTGAGTCTCGCGGGCGCCGGTTTGTGGACCGGCGCGACGCCGCAGGCGCAGCCCTCGCCAGCGCCGCCGGAAGAGGTCGATGTCGCTCTGGTTCTGGCGGTCGACGTCTCCTATTCGATGGATCTCGACGAGCTCGCCCTGCAGCGCAACGGCTATATCGAGGCGTTCCGCTCGCGGCAGCTGCATGAGGCGGTGTCGAAGGGCGCGATCGGCAAGATCGCCGTGACCTATTTCGAATGGGCCGGCGGCCATTTCCAGCACATCGTCAAGCCCTGGACGATCATCGACACGCCGCAATCGGCGATCGCCTTCGCCGAGGAACTGGGCGAGGCGCCGACGCGGCGCGGCCGCCGCACCTCGATCTCGGGCGCGATCGATCTGAGCATGGCCCTGCTGGAGCAGAGCAACGTGGCCGCCCTGCGCAAGGTCATCGACATCTCGGGCGACGGCGCCAACAATGACGGGCGCCCGGTCACCGCGGCGCGCGACGAGGCGCGCGACAAGGGCATCAGCATCAACGGGCTGCCGGTGATGCTCAAGCAGGCGAGCTATTTCGACATCGACAATCTCGACGCCTACTATGAGGATTGCGTCATCACCGGCATCGGCGCCTTCGTCATTCCGATCCGCGAGCGCGGCCAGTTCGTCGACGCCACCCGCACCAAGCTGGTGCGCGAGATCGCCGAGGCGCCGCCGGAGGCGCTGATCCAGAAGGCGCAATCGAGAGAGCAGCGCGTTTCCTGCCTGTCGGGCGAGCGGCAATGGCGCGACCGGATGGGGAACTGACGTCGCCTCACGTCCCGCGCGGCTTGGCCCGCGTCGTCGGCGGCGCGGCGGCGGGATCGTCGGGCCAGGGATGGCGCGGATAGCGGCCTTTCATCTGCGACTTCACCTCCGCCCATGAGCCGCGCCAGAAGCCGGGCAGGTCGCGGGTGATCTGGATCGGCTTGTGGCCCGGTGACAGCAATTCCAGAACCAGCGGCACGCGCCCGCCGGCCAGCGCGGGATGGATCGCGAGCCCATAGAGCTCCTGCACCCTGAGCGAGATCGTCGGGCCGGCCTCCGCGGCGTAATCGACCGCGATGCGCGACCCGGTCGGCGCGACGAAATGCGTCGGCGCCTCGTGGTCGAGCCGCCGTTTCAGGTCCCACGGCAGGAGCGCGTCCAGCGCGGCGTCGAGATCGGACGCGGCGATGGCCGCGAGAGCCGCCACGCCGACCAGATGGGGCGCCAGCCAATCCTCCACGCCGGCCTCCAGGGCCTCGTCCGACAGATCGGGAACGCCGCCGTCGCCGGCCCGGCGCAGGAAGCCGGCGCGCTCGCGCAACTGCATCTGCGCCCGCGTCCAGGGCAACGACCCGACGCCGACGGACGCCGCGCCGCGCGCCAGCAGCGCCGCATTGGCGGTGGTGGGCTCCACCGGCAGCGGCCGTTCGGCCAGCATCAGGGCGCCGTAGCCGCGAATGGCGCGGGTCCGCAGGGTGCGGGACTGCCGGTCGAAAGCCGTCTCGGCTCGCTCCTCCGGTCCGAAGGGCGACAGGCCCTCGCTCGCGAGCCAGTGCGGATCGGCCTCCGTGATGGCGCAGGCGGCCGTGATGCGGGACTGCTGCGCCGCGCCGGTGAGGTCGGCGACGACGAGCCAGCTCTCGCGCGCCAGAGCCTGCGTCGGCTCGAGGGCCGCGCCGCGTCCGTTGGCGAGGAGATACTGTCCCGATCCCGGCTTGCGCGCCTTCGCGACGCGATCCGGATAGGCCAGGGCCAGAATCCGGCCGGGCGACAGCGGCGCCTCCTCCCGGCGCTCGGCGGCGGCCCGCGCGCTCGCCGCCCAGCCCTCGGCGAGGCGGCGCATGTCGCCGGCGCGGCCGCCGCGCTCGCGGCGGAAGCGGTCGAGCCGCCCGGCCAGATCGACGCCGTCGCCGCCGAGTCCGCGCTCGACGATGATGGCGGCGAGATCGGCGGCCATGCTCGCCTGCCCGTAGCCGGCGGCGGCGACGACCATGCGGGCCAGCCGCGGCGGCAGGGGCAGGGCCTGCAAGGCCCGGCCGGCCGGCGTGACGCGCCCGGCCGGGTCGAGCGCCCCGAGACCTGCGAGGAGCGCCCGCGCCTCCTTCAGCGCCGGGGCCGGGGGCGGATCGAGGAAGGCGAGCCGCGTCGGATCGGCCTCGCCCCAGGCGGCGCAGTCGAGCAGCAGGGGCGCGAGATCGGCGGAGAGGATTTCGGGCCGCGCGAAGGGCTCGAGCGCTCCCGTGCCCGCCTCGTCCCAGAGCCGGTAGCAGATGCCCGGCTCGGTGCGCCCGGCGCGGCCGCGGCGCTGGTCGGCGCCGGCGCGGCTGACCCGGCGGGTCTCCAGACGGGTGACGCCGATATCGGGCTCGTAGACCGGCACGCGGGCCAGCCCCGAATCGACCACGACGCGGACGCCTTCGATCGTCAGCGAGGTCTCGGCGATCGACGTCGCCAGCACGATCTTGCGCCGGCCCGGCCCGGCCGGCGCCACCGCGCGGTCCTGCTCGGCCTGGTCGAGCCCGCCATGCAGCGGCGCGATGCTGATCGCCGCGTCGCGGATGCGCTCGCGCAGCCGCTCCTCGACCCGCCTGATCTCGCCCTGGCCGGGTAGGAAGACGAGGAGCGAGCCGGCCTCTTCGTTCAGCGCCCGCAACACCGCCCCGGCGACGGCGTCCTCGATGCGCTGCTGCGGATCGCGGCCGAGATGGCGCGTCGTCACGGCAAAGGCGCGCCCCCGCGATTCGATCACGGCCGCATCGCCGAGAAGGCGGGCGACGCGGGCGCCGTCGAGCGTCGCCGACATCACCAGGATGCGCAGATCCTCGCGCAGGCCGGCCTGCGCGTCCAGCGCCAGCGCCAGCCCGAGATCGGCGTCGAGCGAGCGCTCGTGGAACTCGTCGAAAAGAACGGCGGCGACGCCGGCGAGCTCCGGATCGTCGAGAATCATCCGGGCGAAGACGCCCTCGGTGACGACCTCGATGCGCGTCTTCGGGCCGATCTTCGAGCCCAGCCGGATGCGCAGGCCGATCGTCTCGCCGACAGGCTCGCCGAGCGTCGCCGCCATGCGGCTGGCGGCGCCTCTCGCCGCGAGCCGGCGCGGCTCCAGCAGGATCAGCTTGCGCCCGCGCACCCACGGCTCGTCGAGCAGCGCCAGCGGCGCGCGCGTCGTCTTGCCCGCGCCGGGCGGCGCCACGAGCACGGCGTTGGCGCGTTCGCTCAGGGCCGAGGCGAGTTCGCCGAGGACGGCGTCGATCGGGAGAGGGGCGTCGAAGGCGCGCATCGCCGCGATGTGGCGCAAACCGGGCCCCGCGCGCAAGCGGAGGCGTCAGGCCGCCTGCTTCAGTCCGACGGCGAACGGCGTCAGCGCCACCGCGCCGGGTCTGATGCTGACGAGCGTGTTGCAGGGCAGGGCCTGCCAGCATTCGCGCATCGCGTCGACCGGCTCGGAAGCCACCACGATGCTGTCGCCGCGGTCGCACAGGTAGAGGCTCGGCGGCGAGGCGTCGGAGGACCAGCGCAGCGCATGGATGGTCTCGCCATCGGCGAGGGCCGCAGCGCACCGCAGCGGCTCGGCGATTCCGGCGTCGCGCATCAGGGAAAGCGCATCGCCGAGCGCGCCCGCCATGGCCTCGCCGGGGGCCGCGCCACGCGCCATCCGCGCCAGGATCAGCAGAAACAGCGCCTCGGAATCCGTCGTGCCGACGCGCGCGTCGTAGAGCGCATCGGGGATCAGGGCCTCGAGCCGCCGCCGGATCAGGCCGTAGCCGCCGATCTGGCCGTTATGCATGAAGAGATGCCGGCCGTGGACGAAGGGATGGCAGTTCGCCCGTGTCGTCGCGGTGCCGGTGGCGGCGCGGACATGGGCGAAAAACAGGTGCGAGCGGACCTGCCTGGCGATGGAGAGCAGGTTCTCGTCCGACCAGGCCGGACGGATCTCGCGATACTGGCCGGGCTCGGGCCTGTCGCCATACCAGCCGACGCCGAAGCCGTCGCCATTGGTGCCGGTCTTCGCCTCCTCGGCATGCAGTGACTGGTGGATCAGCGAATGGGCGGGGGCCGAGACGAAGTCCTCGAGGAAGATCGGCCGCCCGGCATAGGCGAGAAATCGGCACATGGTCGGCCCCGAATCAGGTCGCGGACGGGACGCCGCAAAACTGCAGTCTAGAATCCTCGCATGAACGGCGCGATAACGCGATCCGGCCGGCGCCGCCTCATTCGCCGCAGCGGAAGTCGAGCTTCGCCATCCTGGCGCTGCGCCCGACCTTGAGCTCGATCTCCAGCGGCGCGCAGGACCTGGGCGGCGGCCGGGCCGGCGGCGAGAAGCGCGCCGAGCATGACGCCGGCGAGAACGGCTGCGACGACACGCATGTGAAACACCCCCGTGATACGGCAGCGCGGCCCGCGGACGGCGCCGATCGCCCGCGGTTGCTAGCCCGTCCGCCATCGTTTACCAGCGACGTGAACCGGCAATGACGACCACGCGCAAAGCGGGGCGGGGAACAGGCTCTTGACCAGACATCTGATGCGGATCGGCGCGACGCTCGCGCTGTGCCTGGCCTCTGGCGCCGCGCTCGCGGCGGGCGACATCGGCGGCGCGACGATGGGCGTCGCCTGGGCCCTGCCCTTCGCCGGCATGCTGCTCTCGATCGCGCTGGGGCCGATCCTGTTTCCCCATTTCTGGGAGCATCACTACGGCAAGTTCGCCGCCTTCTGGGCCGCGCTGACGCTCGTGCCGCTGGTGCTGCTGCGCGGCTTCGACCCGGCGCTCGGCGCGCTGATCCACACCGCCGCGCTGGAGTACATCCCCTTCATCATCCTGCTCTTCGCGCTGTTCACGATCGCCGGCGGCATCCTGATCATGGGCAACCTCGAAGGCACGCCGGCGACCAACACGACGCTGCTGGCGATCGGCACGCTGATGGCGAGCTTCGTCGGCACCACCGGCGCGTCGATCATCATGATCCGGCCCGTGCTGCGCGCCAATGACGACCGCCGCTTCAACGTCCATGTCGTCGTGTTCTTCATCTTCCTGGTCTCCAATATCGGCGGCTCGCTGACGCCGCTGGGCGACCCGCCGCTCTTTCTCGGCTTCCTGCGCGGGGTCGATTTCTTCTGGACCACGACCAACCTGCTGCCGGAGACGATCATGGCGGTCGTCATCCTGCTGGCGCTGTTCTTCGCGCTGGACAGCTATTTCTTCCGCAAGGAGGAGGGCTATCCGCCGCTGAAGGACCCGACGCCCGATCGCGCGATCAAGCTCTACGGCAAGGTCAACTTCGTTCTGCTCGGCGGCGTCATCGCCGCCATCCTGATGTCGGCGAGCTGGAAGCCGGGGATCGTCTTCGACATCCACGGCGTCAAGGTCGAACTCCAGAACATCGTGCGCGACCTCGTGCTGCTCGGTCTGGCGGGACTGTCGCTGGCGCTGACCCCGAAGCAAGTCCGCGCCGGCAACGAGTTCACCTGGGGGCCGATCAAGGAGGTCGCGAAGCTCTTCGCCGGCATCTTCATCTGCATCATCCCGGTGCTGGCGATGCTGCAGGCGGGCGCGAACGGGGCGTTCTCGGGGCTGGTGGCGCTGGTCTCGAATCCGGACGGGAGCGACAACGCCGTCGCCTATTTCTGGCTGACCGGCATCCTCTCGTCCTTCCTCGACAACGCGCCGACCTATCTCGTCTTCTTCGAGCTCGCCGGCGGCGACCCGCAGAAGCTGATGACGACCGGCGCGCTGACGCTGGCCGCGATCTCGGCCGGCGCGGTCTTCATGGGCGCCAACACCTATATCGGCAACGCGCCCAACTTCATGGTCTACGCCATCGCCAAGGACCGGAAGGTCAAGATGCCAAGCTTCTTCGGCTACATGATCTGGTCGGGCGCGGTGCTGATCCCGCTGTTCCTGTTGCAGACCGTGATTTTCTTCAGGTAGCGCGTTTCATATCCGTCATTGCGAGCGTCAGCGAAGCAACGACGGAAGTGCGCGCTACGGCCGCCCCGCCGGCACGCCCTCGCGAATCCGCGCCGAGAACGCCGGATCGTCGAGCGCAACCGCCCGCGCCCTGTCGCTGACCTTCGCCTGCCGGACGAGCTCGTCGAGCGCGATGTCCTGGCGCAGCGCGCCGATGTCGCGCAGATAGCCGGGCAGATACCCCGAGAGCAGCACGCGCGGGTCGAGCGGCATGGCGAAGGCCCACCCCGGCGCGACCGAACCGACGAGCTGGTAGACCAGCGTGGTGCAATTGGTGACGACCGTGTTGTACCAGCGCGGCTGCGCTGCGAGGCGGTTGATGTCGGCGATATAGGCCTCGAGCACGTCGCGCGCCTGTTGCGGCGAGGCCCGAAGCCGGTAGAGCCGCACATCCTCGCGCCGGATATGGCTGCGCAGGCCGATCACGTCGCGCTCGTCGGCCGCGACATAGGCCAGTTCATAGCTCCGGAAGAAACCGGCCAGCGCATCGTAATCCTCGCCCTTCTCGCGCCTGATCTCGATCGAGATGGCCAAGGGCGGTCCTTCCGCGAAGGTGAAGGAGACGATCAGATGCGCGATCGTCTCGCCGCTCCAGTAGCCGAGGAACAGGTCGGCCCCCTGGATCGCCGAGAGGTCGAAGCCGCGGCTCTCCCAGCTTTCGTCGGCGACGGTTTCGGTGCGCCAGCGGAAATTGCGCAGATTGGCGACGGTGATCCGGTCGCCCTCGCGCGTGACCGAGGGGAGCCGCGCCACCTCCGCAATCCAGTTGCGCTCATGGGAGGGCTTCAGGGCGCTCCACCAGCCGAGCAGGCCGAGGAAGATCACGGCGAAGGACAAGGGCAGCCGCGCCGCGCCGGTCCACAAGCCCGTCGCGCCGGCAAGACCGGCGAGGCCGAAGCCGATGGCGGCGATGGTCGCCGTCGCGCCGCCGAGCCGAAAGAGAAGCAGGCCGCAGCCCCAGGCGGTCGCGCCGAGGATGACCAGCGTCGCGAGGAGGCGCAGGGCGAGGATCAGGAGCGACATGGCGGCATTCCGACCCTCGCCTCGCCTTGCGAGCGAACAGCAGGCTCACGCCGCCAGCGAAGTGGCCGGCGCGGCGGCCTTGACCGCATCGTCGACATGGCCCTCGAAGCGCTTGAAATTCTGGGCGAACATCGCGACCAGCCGCTTCGCCGTCTCGGCGAACTCGGCCTTGTCCTGCCAGGTTTTCACCGGATAGAGGATGTGCGGCTCGACGCCGGGAACGGAGGTGGGAACGGCGAAACCGAAATATGGGTCGCGGCGGAAATCGGCGCGGTTGAGCGAGCCGTCGAGCGCAGCCGTCAGCAGCCGGCGCGTCACCCGGATCGGCATGCGCCGTCCGACGCCGTGCTTGCCGCCGGTCCAGCCGGTGTTGACCAGCCAGCAATCGACATGATGCTTCGCGATCAGATCGCGCAGCAGGTTGCCGTAGACCGAGGGGTGGCGGGGCATGAAGGGCGCGCCGAAACAGGTCGAGAAGGTCGCCTCCGGGTCCTTCACGCCTTTCTCGGTGCCGGCGACCTTGGCGGTGTAGCCGGAGAGGAAATGATACATCGCCTCGGCGGCGGTCAGCTTGGCGATCGGCGGCAGCACGCCGAAAGCGTCGCAGGTGAGCATCACGATGTTCCTGGGGTGGCCGGCCCGGCCCGTGGCGCTGGCGTTGGGGATGAAATCGAGCGGATAGGCGCAGCGCGCGTTCTCGGCCAGCGAGGCGTCGTCGAAATCGGGCGCGCGGGTCAAGTCGTCGAGCACGACATTCTCCAGCACCGTGCCGAAGCGCCCGGTCGTCGCGTAGATTTCCGGCTCGGCGTCGCGCGACAGGCGGATCGTCTTGGCGTAGCAGCCGCCCTCGAAATTGAAGACGCCCTTGCCGGACCAGCCATGCTCGTCATCGCCCAGCAGCATGCGCCCGGGGTCGTTGGACAGCGTCGTCTTGCCGGTGCCCGACAGGCCGAAGAACACCGCCACATCGGTCTCGGAGGCGGCGTTGGCCGAGCAGTGCATCGGCATCACGCCGGCGGCGGGCAGCATGAAGTTGAGATAGGTGAAGACCGATTTCTTCATCTCGCCGGCATAGCTCGTGCCGCCAATGAGCACGATCCTGCGGGTGAAATCGATCGCGATCACCGTCTCGGAGCGGCAGCCATGCCGCGCCGGGTCGGCCCTGAAGCTCGGCAGATCGACGATCGTCAGGTCGGGCGTATAGGCCGCGATATCCTCCGCCGGCGGGCGGATCAGCAGGTTGCGGATGAAGAGCGAGTGCCAGGCGTATTCGGTGTAGACGCGCGCCCTGACGCGGTGC
This sequence comes from Allobosea sp., assembly GCA_021732895.1. Lineage (GTDB taxonomy): Bacteria > Pseudomonadota > Alphaproteobacteria > Rhizobiales > Beijerinckiaceae > Allobosea. Next base: position 11,171 of record JAKFWE010000334.1, read on the forward strand.
GCCGGATCGGCGCCGCCATAGAGGTCCTGCGCGAACAGCTCCTTGCCTCTGGCGTGGGCGATGAAGTCGGCGTGCAGCGTCTCGAACTGCTCCGGCGTGATCGAGGCGTTGTTATCCCACCAGAGCGCGTTCTCGGTCGTCGCGTCGCGCACCGTGAACTTGTCCTTGGGCGAACGGCCGGTATGGATTCCGGTGTCGGCCTTGAGCGCGCCGCCCTTGGCGAGCTGCGTCTCGCCGCGCTTCAGCGATTCCTCGTAGAGCCGGGGGGCCTCGAGGTTCCAGTGGACCGCCTTCAGACCGGAAAAACCGAACTGCGCGGCGCCGTGGGCGGCGTTGACGTGACCGATGGTGTCCAACTGCAATCCTCCCGGGACGCGCCGCCGCTTCGGCGCGACGCTGCCTTTTTTTGCCAGACGCGGCTGGAGACGCTCCTGCGCGAATGGGGCGGGCCGGAGCCCGCCTCGGGCTCTTTAAGGCGATGGCGACGCCGGCTCAAGTCATGGAAAAGACATGGACGCTCAGCCGCCCGGCTAAATCGATTGAATGTCTCAGGGTGGTGAATCGACAGGCGGTCCGACCTTGCCGGCCGCCGCCTCGCGCGCGGACCGGGCCAGTTGCGCGAGGACGCTCCGCAACGGCCCCGCCCCGTCGAGCGCCGCGGGAAAGGCGAGGCGGGCGGCCGTGTCGCCGAGGACGAGATCGAGCCCGTGGGCATCGAGCCCCGTGGCGCGCCAGGCGCCGTCGCGCTGCCCGCACAACTCGGTCGCGTAGAGCCGCAGGGCGTCGGCATGGTCGGTGTTGAGATGCTCGAGCGCGCCCTCCTCGACCGCGGCCAGCGCCGCCGCCGCGCCGGGCTCGGCGAGGATGTCGGCGGCGACCAGCTCGAAGGCCTTGCCGAAGCCGCCATTCAGGCTCGCCGTTTCGATCCTCAGGGCGACGAAGGTGAAATCGCCGAAATCGGCGTAGAGCGCCGCCTTGGGCTGGCGCGCCAGGAAGCGGCGGCGGGCGCGGACGCCATCGTCCGTTTCCCGATCGACAAAGGCGGCGCGCAGCTTCAGCGTCACGCGGGGATGGGCGAGCGGGTCGCCCTTGCCGCCCGGGGCGAGCAGCAGCGAGCAGCGCGGATCGGCGCGCAGGTTGACCGTATGGCCGGACAGCGCGGAAATCAGGATCAGGGGCGTGCCGTCGCAGTCGGTCGCCAGACTCGTCAGGCTGGCGGAAGGGTGGCCATCGCGACCGAGCGTCGCCAGGGCCCCGAAGCGGGCGCCGCGGACGAGGCCGCGCGCAAGGGCGCGGGCGGCGGCGTCGGTCGGTCTGATCGGGCTTTTTTCAGCCGGCCCGCCGCCGCCATCGCGCCCGGAAAGGTCTCGCTCCATCG
>JAKFWE010000479.1 GCA_021732895.1 Allobosea sp.
CTCGGCGTCCGGCGTGGCGACCACCTCCTCGCCGCCGGCGATCGTGACCGCGACGCGCGCGTCGACGACCGGCTCGTTCCCGGCATAGCGGTCGAGAAACAGCGTCAGCCGGCCGCCGCGAAGGACGCCGACGAGTTCATAGGCGTCCGAGTGCAGCGCGATGCGCGGCGAGCCGGCGGTCGCAGCGGCGGCGGCAGGCGCGCCGTGGTCGTGCCCCTCATGCGCGGCGAGTGGCGGGGCCGACAGCAGACAGGCGAGCGCCAACGGCGCGATCAGGCGGCGCAGAAGGCCGCAGCACAGCGAAAGCATGGAACCGAACCCGTCAACACCGGCATGGACGTTTCCGTCGGCGCGGCGGAAGGCCGGCCGACGATCAGGCGATGTCGGAGGTTCGTGGCGGTCTTGCAGGCAGGCCCGGCGCGAGCGCAGGGGCGAGCGTCGCCGGCGGCAAGGCCAGCCGGACGCCGCGGGGCGCATGCAGAGGAAGCGGCGCAGCGCCGCCTTCGATCAGGGCGACGGTGCACATCGTGCCGCAGCAGGTCGGGCCCGGCGAGCCGTCGCGCTGCTGGTCGCTCGATGGAGCGGCGGCGGCGCTCCGCGCCAGGCCTCCGATGCCCGCCGCTTCGCTGGAGCGTTCCGTGGCGACCGGAGCCGGCCGCGCATCCTGCGGCAGGGCCACGACCGCTCGGGCGATCGCCTTGCCGGTCGCGCCATGGCCAGCATGCGCACTGGCGGGCGCGGTCCAGACGAACGACATCAGGACGACCAGAACGATCGACTTCAGCGCCTTGGCCAATGCATCGAATGCGGTCACGTCATCCCGTCGATTCGGCGGTCATTCCGAATTCTTGGCGCTGCTCATGCAGGAAGGTCAAGAGACGGCACGAAAATCAATCGTCCCGGATGGCGTACTGGTGAATCCGCGGTCGGCCCGGAGGGGCGGGCGCCGTCACTCCGCCGCCAGTCGCGGCGGCGGCAGCGGCAGCTTCATCTGCTCGGCTTTCGCCTGCGCCCGGCCCGGCGCGTGCTCGTCGATCGCCTCCCAGGCGCTCTCGTCCTCCGGCTTGGCGAGGAAGCGCCCGAACAGCCAGTTCACGCCCTTCGAGAGATCGTCCATCACCGCGTAGAAGCTCGGCACGAAGACGAGCGACAGCACGGTCGAGACGATCAGCCCGCCGATCACCGCGATCGCCATCGGGGCGCGGAACTCGCCGCCGTCGCCGACGCCCCAGGCCGAGGGGGCCATGCCCGCCGCCATCGCGATCGTCGTCATCACGATCGGCCGCGCCCGCTTTCGCCCGGCCTCGAGCAGCGCGGTCTTGCGGTCCGCGCCCCGCGCCGTCTCCTCCACCGCGAAATCGACCAGCATGATGGCGTTCTTGGTGACGATGCCCATCAGCATCAGCAGGCCGATATAGACCGGCATCGAGACCGGCTTGCCGGTCGCCAGCAGGGCGATGACGACGCCGCCGAAGGAGAGCGGCAGCGAGAGCAGGATCGTGATCGGCTGGAACACCGAGCCGAAGAGCAGGATCAGCACGACGAGCACCAGCATCAGCCCGGTCGTCATGGCGGTGATGAAGCCCTGCACGACCTCGCCCTGGATCTCGGCGTCGCCGGTCGCGGCGATCCAGACGCCGTCCGGCAGGCCGACCTCCTTGACGATGTCGTGGAAGGACTGCTGCGCCGTGCCGAGCTCGAAGCCGCGCCTCAGGTCGGCGCCGATCGTGGCGCGGCGCACCCGGTCGTAGCGGTCGATCGAGCTCGGGCCGGCGCCGAAGCCGATCGTCGCCACGGCCGTCAGCGGGATCGAGACGCCGGCGGCGTTGGTGACGCGCAGCGCCGCGATGTTGCGGATGTCGGTGCGGGCGGCCTCGTCGAGCTGCACCCGGATCGGCACCAGCCGGTCGCCGGCGTTGAACTTGGCGAGATTGGCGCCGACATCGCCGATGGTGGCGACGCGCACCGCTTCCGAGATCGCCTCGGGCGTGACGCCGAGCCCGGCCGCCTCCTCGAGCTTCGGCGTGACGCGCAGCTCCGGGCGCGACAGCGAGCCGTTGGCGGCGACGTTGAGATAGCCCTCGACCTTGCGCATGCGCGTCTCGATGCGCGCCACCGCCTCGTCCAGCGCCGCGCCGTCGCGCGAGAGGATCGAGAAGGCCATCTCGCGCTCGCCGCGCTCGTTGACATACCAGGCGCGCGCGTCGGGCACGCTGGCGAGCTTCTGCGCGATGACGACCTTGAGGTCCTTCTGGCGCGCCACGCGCTCGGTCTTCGGCTTGAGCTTGATGGTGACGGCGGCGCGGCGCACCTCGCGCTGGCCGGTCGGCGAGGAGCCGCCGAGCACGAAGACCTGGACGACCTCCGGGATCTCGCGCAGCCGGTCGACGATCTGGTCGGTGGTGACGCGGGTGTCCTCCAGCGTCGAGCCCGGCGGCAGTTCGACGCTGGCGACGACGCGCGCGGTGTCCTCGTCGGGGATGAAGCCGGTCGGCAGCAGCGCGGTCGCCTGGATCGACCCCCACAGGAAGGCGAAGCCGACGATCAGCGTGAGATAGCGCACGCGCAGGGTGCCGCGCAGCAGCCCGACATAGCCGCGCATGACGAACCCGTCCTTGGGGTCCTCATGCTTCACCGGCTTCATCAGATAGGCCGCCATCATCGGCGTGATCAGCCGGGCGACCAGCAGCGAGAACAGCACCGCCACCGCCACCGTCAGCCCGAACTGGCGGAAATACTGCCCGGCGACGCCGCCCATGAACGAGACCGGCGCGAAGATCGCGACGATGGTCAGCGTGATCGCGATGACGGCGAGCCCGATCTCGTCGGCCGCCTCCATCGCCGCGCGGTAGGGCGACTTGCCCATGCGCATGTGGCGCACGATGTTTTCGATCTCGACGATGGCGTCGTCGACCAGAATGCCGGTGACCAGCGTGATGCCGAGCAGGCTGACGAGGTTCAGCGAGAAGCCCATCAGCTCCATCGCCCAGAAGGTCGGAATCGCCGAGAGCGGCAGCGCGATCGCGGTGATCAGCGTGGCGCGCCAGTTCTTCAGGAACAGGAAGACGACGAGCACGGCCAGCCCCGCGCCCTCCAGCAGCGTCGTCATCGCCGCCTTGTAGTTGCCGTAGGTGTAGGCGACGGCGTCGTCGATCGGCTTGAGCGCGATGTCGGGATAGCGCTGGTTCAGCTCGGCGACGCGCGCCGCGACGACCTGCTTGACCGAAAGCTCGCTCGAGCCCTTGGAGCGGAAGACCGCGAAGGTGACGACGGGCGACTTGTCGAGCCGGCCGAAGCTGCGCGGCTCGGAATTCGAATCCTCGACGCGGCCGAGCTCCTTCAGCCGGACCTCGCGCCCGCCCGACAGGGTGATCTTGGTTTCGGCCAGCCCGGCGACGCTGCGCGCCCCGGCGAGCGTGCGGATCGCCTGTTCCTGGCCGCCGACCTCGCCGCGCCCGCCGGCGAGATCGACGTTGGTCGCCCGGATCTGGCGGTTGACCTCGCCGGCGGTGACGCCAAGCGCCAGCAGCCGGTCGGGATCGAGCGCGACGCGGATCTCGCGGTCGACGCCGCCATAGCGGTCGATCCGGCCGACGCCCTTCAGACCCTGCAATTCGCGCGCGACGACATCGTCGACATGCCAGGAGAGCTGCTCGAGCGTCATCCCGGCCGAGGCCGCGCCGAAGGTCATGATCGACTGGCCCTCGACGTCGATGCGCTGGATCACCGGCTCGTCGATGGTGCGCGGCAGGTCGGCCCGGATCTTGGCGATGGCGTCCTTGACGTCGTTGACGGCGCGGTCGGTGTCGATCTCGAGCCGGAACTCGATCGCTGTCACCGAGGAGCCGTCGGTCAAGGTCGACATCACGTGCTTGACGCCGGTGATGTTGGCGACGGCGTCCTCGACCCGCTTCGAGACCTGGCTTTCGAGTTCGGCCGGGGCCGCGCCCGACTGCGTCACCGTGACCGAGACGATCGGCACGTCGATGTTCGGGAAGCGCGTGACCGGCAGTTTCGAAAAGGAGAGCAGCCCGAGCGCGCAGAGCACGACGAAGAGCAGGATCGAGGGAACCGGCTTGCGGATCGACCAGGCGGAGAAGTTGATGTTCACGGCCCCCCGCCCCGCTCAGTTCGTCGCGACGGGGGTGACGGCGTCGCCGTCGCGCACGAAGGTGCCGGCGCGCGCCACCACGGTTTCGCCCTCAGTGAGCCCGGAGACGATCTCTGCGCGCCCGCCGCCGATCAGCCCGAGCTGGACCGGTTTCGTCCTGACGATCCCATCGACGACGCCCTGCACGGTGACGCCGGCGCGGCCATAGGTCAGGGCCGAGAGCGGCAGCGTCACCGCGGTCTCGCGGCCGGTCTCGATGACGCCGCGCGCGAAGGAGCCGATCGCGACCGGCGGGTCGCCCTCCAGCGAAATCCGCACTCGCCCCAGCCGCGAGGCTTTGTCGACCTCGGGCGAGATCAGCCGGATCGCCCCCGCCAGCGGCCGCGTGGCGCCGGCGGGCGTGACCGCCACCGACTGGCCGATCTTCAGGGCGTGCAGCTCGACTTCGGCGACCTCGGCGTCGAGCTCGACGGCGCCGTCGGCGATGACGCGGAACAGCGGCTCGGCATTGGCCATCGCAACCGGAGCGCCGAGCCTGGCGCTGCGCTTGCTGATGATGCCCGCAGCCGGCGACCGGATCTCGGTGCGGGCGAGCTTGACCGCGATGTCGCGCCCCTGCGCATGCGCGAGGGCGAGATCGGCGGTGGTGATGGCCAGCGCCTGGTTGGCGGAGTTCAGCTTGGCCTGCGCGGTGCGCGCCGCGGCGGCCCGCTGCTCGAAGGTCTCCAGCGTCGTGTTGCCGCCATCGCGCAGCGCCTTGCTGCGGCTGAAAGCGTTGGCGGCCTGCTCCAGATTGGCCTGCGCCTCGGCGATCTGCGCCTTCGCCTGGGCGATCGCAGCCTCGGCGCGAGCGACCTGCGCGTCGTTCTGGGCCTTCTGAACCTCGAGCGTCGTGCGCGACAGGCGAGCCAGAACCTGGCCGGCGGCGATCCGGTCGCCCTCCTCGGCCAGCAGCGCGACGATCGCCAGCCCGTCGATCTCGGTGGCGACGAGCACCTCCTGGCGCGCGATCATCGAGCCCGAGACGACCACGCTCTCGACGATCTCCGTCCGCTGGGCGCGCGTCACCGTCACCGACGGCCCCGAGGCGGCCGGAGTCTGGACGGAGGCGGATGCGGGGGCCTGCGCGCGGGCGGGCGCGACGCCGGCGCAAGCGAGCGCAAGGACCAGCGCGGCCGCGCCGGGCCGGGTCCAGCCTGCCGATCGGGCGGTCATGATCGTATCTCCGCGCCGTCTGGCAGGACGAGAACCTGCGCGAGGCTTCGCATGGCGGTGAAAAGGGTTTCGGCCGCGCCGGCCGCGTCGAAATCCGGATCGATGGCGCGGCGGCAGAAGAAGCCGTCCGACATCATGAAGATGGCCTGGAGAAAGCGGGCGTCGTCGAGGTTCGGCGGCAGCTCCCCGCTCGCCTTGGCTCCTGCGACGGCGCCGGCGAGCCCTTCCGCGAGCGTGCCGTCGATCGCCGCGCACATGGTCGCCATCGCCGGATTGCGCGCCGCCTCCGCCCAGATCTGCAGGCAGATGATCGCCTTCTCGCGCGGCTCCTGGACGAGATGGCGGCGGCCGAGATCCTCGAGCTGGTCAAGGACCGGGCCTTTCGAGGGGGCAAGGCCGCCGAAATCGGCCGCGATCTGCGTGCGGTCGCGCTCGGCCATGCCGGCGATGATCGCGTCCTTCGAGGAGAAGTAGCGGTAGAGGTTGCCGGGCGACATCGCCGCCTCGAGCGCGACGTCGCTCATCGTCGCGGCATGGAAGCCGGCGCGCGCGAAGACGCGCTCGGCGGCGTCGAGGATGCGGGTGTGGCGTTCCGAGAGGCCGCGCTCGGAGGCAAGGGCAGCGGTCATGGGCGCGTGCGGGGTCCAGATGAGAATGAACGTTCATTCTCATGCTCTCGTCCGGGCCGTCCGTCAAGCCGGACTTCGTAGAGATTCGTTTCCGAGGCCTTTCGTCGCCATGCAGTCAGCGATGATTCGTCATGCGTCGCTGGCGCATATTTTGCTTGCCCGGTTCCTCATGGAACTTCATTGTCGGGCGACGCCATGGACATATTCGCATCCCGAGCCGGGGATCGCGCCGAGGCGGTCCAGATCGAGCGTGCCCATACCGACGCGATGAACGACCAGAGTTTCCGCTTCCGGGCCGCCCGCAGGGTGCGTCGTCCAGCCGCGCCCAAGCGGCGCGCGCCGCCGCCCAAGCCGGTGCTGATCGTGCTGCACCAGGAGCATTCGACGCCCGGGCGGGTCGGTCGGCTGATCGCGGCTCGGGGCCATGCTCTCGACATCCGCAAGCCGCGCTACGGCGATCCGCTGCCGGCGACGATGCGTGACCATGCCGGCGCGGTGATCTTCGGCGGGCCGATGAGCGCCAACGATCCCGACGATTTCGTCAAGGCGGAGATCGACTGGATCAATGTCTGCCTCAGGGAGGAGGCGCCCTATCTCGGCATCTGCCTGGGCGCGCAGATGCTGACGCGGACGCTTGGCGGCACGGTCTACCCGCATGCGCAGGGCCGCGCCGAGATCGGCTATTACGGGCTGGTCCCCACCGAAGCCGGCGCCACCCACGCCGCCGAGGCCGGCTTCGCCTGGCCCGCGACGGTCTATCAATGGCACCGCGAGGGTTTCGACTGTCCGGCCGGAGCCGAATGCCTCGCCACCGGCGCCGATTTTCCGGTGCAGGCGATCCGCTCCGGCCCGCGCGCCTATGGCGTCCAGTTCCACCCGGAGGTGACCCCGGCGATGATGTGCCGCTGGTCGGTGCGCGGCTATGAGCGCACGCTGATGCCAGGCGCCCAGCCGCGCCACCAGCATCTCGAGGGCTGGTACCAGCACGATCCGGCGATCCGGGCCTGGCTCGACGCATTCCTCGACCACTGGCTGGCCGCGCCCGCCGATGCGGAGCCCGCGTCCGCGTGAGCCGTGAGGCGCTGGTCCTCGGCGCGGGCATGGTCGGCGTCTCCTGCGCCCTGTCGCTGCAGGCGCGCGGCCTGAAGGTGACGCTGATCGACCGGCGCGAACCGGGCGGCGAGACCTCCTTCGGCAATGCCGGCGTGATCAGCCGCTCCTCGATCCTGCCTCTCAACAATCCATCGCTCTGGAAGAGCCTGCCCCGCTACCTGGGCAACCGCCACGCGGCGATCCGCTACCGCCCCGGCCATCTGCTGCGCCATCCGGGCTGGATCGCGCGCTTCCTCGCCGAGGCGCGGCCCTCGCGGTCGCCGCCGCGGATCGCGGCGCTGGACAGCCTGACGCGCCAGGCGCTCGCCCTGCACAGGCGCTGGATGAGCGAGGCCGGAATCGCTCACCGGCTGCGCGAGACCGGCTTCCTCAAGCTCTGGCGCGGCGCGGCCGGACCGGAGCTGGCCAAGGCGGAGCAGATCTGGTTCGCCGATCGCGGCATCCGCACGGAAGCCGTCGATCGGCAGGGCCTGTCGGCGCTGGAGCCCGACCTCAACCCGATCTTCTCGGCCGGCCTTCTGCATCAGGACAGCGCCTCGGTCGACTGGCCTCAGGCCGTGGTGCAGGCCTATGCCGGGCTGTTCGCCGCGCGCGGCGGGCTGATCGCGCGGGAGACGATCGCCGGGCTGGCGCGGGAGGGTTCGGGCTGGTCGGTGGCGACCCCGGCCGGGCGGCGTCGCGCCGACATCGCCGTCGTCGCGCTCGGCCCGTGGAGCGCCGATCTGCTGGCTCCGCTCGGGCTCTACGTCCCGCTCGGCGTCGAACGCGGCTATCATCGGCACTATCGATCGCGGGACGGCCGCAGGCTGGCGCGGCCGATCCATGATGTCGAGGCGGGCTACATGCTGGCGCCGATGGAGCATGGCTTGCGCCTGACCAGCGGCGTCGAGCTGGCGCATCGCGACGCCGCCGACGACCACGCCCAGATCGACCAGGTTCTGCCGCGCGCGCGCGAAGCCTTCGCCCTGTCGCAGGCGATCGACGATGCGACCTGGCGCGGGGCGCGGCCGACCCTGCCGGATTCGCTGCCGATGATCGGGGAGGCGCCGCGAAACCCCGGTCTCTGGCTCGCCTTCGGCCACCAGCATGTCGGCTTCTCGACCGGGCCGGTGACCGGCGAGGTCCTGGCCGCGCTGATCTGCGGCGAGACGCCCGTGGCGGCGCCGGCCCCGTTCGCCCCGGCGCGCTACCTGCGCTGAGCGGCGCTCACTGCCAGCGCCCGAGCGCGTCGGCGAGCGTCTGCGCGCCGGAGACGCCTTTCTCGAAGGTCAGGATGCCGCGCTTGCCGGAGGCGAAGCGCACCGGGATGTCGATCCAGCTGCGGTTCTGCAGCAGGTCGATGTTGCGCTCGACCTCGACCGGCACGTTCGACAGCGCCGCGACGAACAGGTTCTCGCCGAGCGCGGAGGAGATCGCCGAAAGCGGCGCGCCGCGTTCGCCCTCGGCGACCTTCATTTGCGGCACGCCGACCTCGCGCACCGCCTGGTCGACGCCGTCGCCCGTGCGCGTGAAGCGCAGGCCCATGATGTGCGAGGCCGGGAAAGCCGGATCGGCGTTGCGCCGGATCGTGAAATCGAGCCCGAACCCGGCCTCGGCGATCTCGACGGTCGCCCGCACGATGGTCTCGACCGGGCGGCCCTGGCCGGCGCTTTCGCTGTCGAGCCGCCAGAAGACGCGCCCGGTCTGGGCCAGCGGCGCCTGCGGATTCTCCGGCGTCTCGGTGTAGAGGATGGCCCTCTGCGCCACCACGACCTCGCCGCTGGCGGTGGTGGTCGGGGTGCCGGCGCCGGGCCGGGGCGCTGCGCCCGGCGCCGACGCGCCGGCTTCGCCGACGCGGTCGTTGAGCTTGCCGGCGTTGTCGGGCTGCGCCGGCCTGACCGGGGCCTCGACGCGGGTGCGCGTCCCCGTGTCGGACGGTGCGACCTTGTTGACGTAGAAGGCGGCTCCCGCGATCGCCGCCACCGCCACGGCGACGCCGCCGCCGACGATGGCGGTGCGGACATGGCCGGGCTTGACGCGGCGTTCGCGCGGCGGCCCGACGCGCGGCCGGATGACCTGCGGCTCGGTCTCGACGGGGTCGGGCAGCGGATCGCCATAGGCGTCGAGATCGCGCTCGGGCGGCTCCTCCGGGCCGGACCCGGAAAACCGCGGCTCGCCGGGACGCATCGTCTCGGGCGGCGTCGGGTAGGCCGGCGCCGGCCCTGCCGTTTCGCCTGCGGCAGGGGCGGATGGCGGCTCTTCGGGGCCGAATCCCGCCTCGATGCGCGCGACCGCCTCGTCCAGCGCGAGCCGTTCGCGCATGATCTCGGCTTCGCCCAGCGGCGGGTCGAGCCCGCGCAACTGCGCCAGCAGCGCCGCGCTCGCCCGGTCGTAGACAGAACGCCGGGAAGCGGCGGACTTGTCGGGGAGAGCCGCGATGGCGCGCGCGAGAATCGGTTGGAAATCGGCCATTGGCCTCACTTGTCGATGAAGGGAAGCAAGGTCAACCCTCGCCCGGGCAGCCTGCGCGCCAGACCCTGCCTAGCTCTCGAACGGGTTCTGCATCAAAATGGTGTCGTCGCGCTCCGGGCTCGTGGAGAGCACCGCGACCGGCGCGCCGATCAGTTCCTCGACGCGCCGGACGTATTTGATCGCCTGCGCCGGCAGGTCGGCCCAGGAGCGCGCGCCGGCGGTCGAGCCCTCCCAGCCTTCGATCGTCTCGTAGATCGGCTCGACGCGGGCCTGATCGCTCTGGCCGGCCGGAAGATGCTCGAGCGTCGCGCCGTCGAGCCGGTAGCCGGTGCAGACCCTGATCTCGGCGAACCCGTCGAGAATGTCGAGCTTGGTCAGCGCGATGCCGTCGATGCCGGAGGTCTTCACCGTCTGGCGCACCAGGCAGGCGTCGAACCAGCCGCAGCGGCGCTTGCGACCCGTGACGACGCCGAACTCCTTGCCCTTCTGGCCGATCAGCTCGCCGATCTCGTCGAAGAGTTCGGTCGGGAACGGGCCCTCGCCGACCCGCGTGGTGTAGGCCTTGGCGATGCCGAGCACATAGCCGACGGCGGAGGGGCCGAGGCCGGAGCCGGTCGCGGCCTGGCCGGCGACGATGTTGGACGAGGTCACGTACGGGTAGGTGCCGTGATCGACGTCGAGCAGCGCGCCCTGCGCGCCCTCGAACAGGATGCGCCTGCCGGCGCGGCGCTGCGCGTCGAGCAGGGTCCAGACCGTGTCGGCATAGGGCAGGATCTCGCCGGCGACCGCCTCGAGCTGGCCGAGCAGTTCGGCCCCGTCGATCTCGGCGATGCCGAGCCCGCGTCTCAGCGCGTTGTGATGCGCGAGCAGCCGCTCGATCTTGGTCTCGAGGATCGCGGGGTCCTTCAGATCGATGACGCGGATGGCGCGCCGGCCGACCTTGTCCTCATAGGCCGGACCGATGCCGCGCTTGGTCGTGCCGATCTTCAGCCCGGCGTTGGCGGTCTCGCGGAAATGGTCGAGCTCCCGGTGCAGCGGCAGGATCAGCGTGGCGTTGTCGGCGATGCGCAGGTTCTCGGGGCTGATCGCGACGCCCTGCGTCCGCAGCCGGCCGATCTCCTCGACCAGATGCCAGGGATCAACAACGACGCCATTGCCGATGACCGAGAGCTTGCCGGGGCGCACGATGCCGGAGGGCAGCAGCGACAGCTTGTAGACGGCGCCGTCGATGACCAGCGTATGGCCGGCATTGTGGCCGCCCTGAAACCGAACCACGACATCGGCCTGGCTCGACAGCCAGTCGACGATCTTGCCTTTGCCCTCGTCGCCCCACTGGGCGCCGACCACCACCACATTGCCCATGTCCAGGGTTCCCGCCTGACCTGCCTCGCCGACACCGCGCAAGCGCCGCGCACATGAAAAACCCCGGCGCAAGACCGGGGTTCAGGGGCAGTCTCTTGCACGCCGTCATGAGACAACAATGAGGCGAGGTCAAGGTTCGGCCGGCGCGCCTGCGCCATATCGCCAGCGACCCGGCCTGACGGCGGCCGGGACGTGGCGCTTCACCGCACCGGCCTCGACTCGTAGCTCAACTCGCGGTCACCCGGCCATTTGACCCGGTAGGCGAGCCTGACCTCCTTTTCCGCGCCGGGCGCCAGATCGAAGCTCCAGGCCATGACGCCGCGCCGGTCGCCGACCTGCTTCTCGCTCGGCGGCGTCGTCTGCGGCAGGGTCTCGACCGTGATCGCGCTCGATTCCGAGAACGGGACGCGCTCGCTGAGCGTCACCTTCACCGGTTGCGCGTGCAGGTTCCTCACCACGGTCCTGAACTCGCGCAGGTCGGTGCGGGTCTGGCCGAGCCAGGTCGGCTCGTTCTCGCGCCGCCGCACCGGCGCGCGCGAAACCTTGAGCCGGTCGTCGGCCCCGAAGCCGAGCGCCAGCCTGTCGCCGGGCGCGACGAGGCCGACGCGGCCGCGCCCGACATAGGTTCCGTCGCGGTGGAGCAGCACCTCGCCCGGCAGCAGCGGCGCCTCGTCCTCATGCACGAAGGCGGCCTCGAGATAGGCGCGCTCCTCCAGTTCCGGCGTGATCCGGGCCTGCAGCGTCGGGGCGAACCTGTCCTGGCTCAGCACCACCATCCGGGCCGAACCGTCCTGCGGGATCGTGGCGCGGCCGGGAACCTGGAAGCTGGCCTGATAGGCGCCGGCCTCCAGCGTGGCGGTCGTGGTTTCTGCCTGGCGCTGTTCGGTGGCTTTTCCGAGGGCGTCGGCCTGGATGCGGGCAGGCGCAGGCGGGGCCAGCGCCGGCGCCGCGGTCGCGCGCGGCCGGCTCTCGTAGAGCACCGGCGGCTCGAAGAACGCGACCTGCATCGGCGGCAGCTCCGGCGCGCTGGCGCCGCCTGCCGAGCGCGTCGTCGACAGCGTCAGCGCCACGTCGCCCCAGTCCTCGCCGCTGCGCTGGCGCAGCTCGGCCCGGCGCACGAAGGCGACTTCCGGCTTCACGGCGGCGCTGCCTGTGTTCAGTCTCGCCTCGTATTGCGGCGTCCAGTTCGCGCCGGTGACGCGGTAGCTGACGCTGAACCGCGCCGCGACCGGGCCTTGCGCCTCGACGGCGACGAGGATGTCGCGCCGGGGCGCGCCGGGCCGGCCGCCCGGCGGCCGGGCGCGTTCCAGCACGGCGATCTCGGCGTCGATCTCGGTTGCGCGCGTGCGCACGCCGCGCAGCTCCTCATGCACCTTGGCCAGCGCGGCGCCGATGGCGTCGAACACCGCCGGCCACTCGCCGATCGGCAGCGGCTTGCCGTCGGGACCGAGCCTGTCCGGCCCGACCAGCGCGAAGCTCTCGATCGCTCCGCGCTTGCCCTCGATCGCGCTGGTGCGGCCATCCAGCATCGCCTTTTCCTCGCGCAGCGCCTTCAGCTTGCCCTCGATCGCCGGATCGAGCCCCGATTGCGCCGCGCCGGGCGC
>JAKFWE010000257.1 GCA_021732895.1 Allobosea sp.
AGGCGGTCCTGAAGGCGGCCAACGATCTGTTCGCCAAGGCGAACCTCGCCGGCGAGAGCATCGACCTCGTGATCGATCCGCTGATCGACGCCTCCTCCGGCGCGCAGTCGGTCGCGACGCGTTCGATGCAGCAGACGCTGATCGATCTGGTGAAGACCTCCTATCCGCGCTTCACCGTCCTCCCGTTCGATTCGGAATCGCTCGCCCGCAACCCGGTCGTCCTGGTCGGCACCTTCACCGCCATCAACAACCAGGGCGTGGCCACCGGCCCGCGAGACGCTTTCCGCATCTGCTTCACGCTGGCCGACCTCGCCTCGAAGACGATCGTCTCGAAAGGGGTCTCGCGCGCCAGGCCCGATGGCGTCGACACGACGCCGACGACCTATTATCGCGACGCCCCGGTCTGGGCGAAGGACCCGGCGACGGAGGCCTACATCAAGACCTGCCAGGGCACGAAGCTGGGCGACCCGGTCGATCCGGTCTATATCGAACGGCTCACCGCCGGCGCCCTGATCAACGACGGCATCCTGGAATACGAGGCCAGGCGCTATCGCGAGGCGCTGGCCTTCTACAGGACGGCCCGGCAGCTGACCGGCGGGGACCAGCACCGGGTGCGGATCGGGACCTATCTCGCCAACAGCAAGCTCAACCGGCGCGAGGACGCGGTCGAGGCGTTCGGCGAACTCGTCGAAACCGGGCTGCGGACCAACCAGCTGCTGGTCAAGCTCCTCTTCCAGCCGGGATCGACGCAGTTCATCGACAACCCGCAGGTGACCGAGCCCTATCCGATGTGGCTGAGCCAGATCGCGACCCGCGCCCGCCAGAAGGACGCCTGTCTGGAGATCGTCGGCCATACCTCGCGCACCGGGCCGGCCCAGATCAACGAACGCCTGTCGGTGCTGCGGGCGCAGTTCGTCATGGATCTGCTGCAGACCGGCGCGCCCGACAGCAGGAACCGCCTGATCGCGACCGGGATGGGTTTCAGGGAAAACCTGATCGGCACCGGCAAGGACGACGCCAGCGACTCGCTCGACCGCCGGGTCGAGTTCAAGGTGATCGGCTGCTGACGGATGGGATCGGCCGCAACGACGCAGGGCGACCGGGCAGGCCCGGTCTGATGGGGAACGCTGCGGCCAATCCCTATGACGAAGTCGCCTATCCCGGCCACGCCTTCGCCCAGACCCACCCGGCGAGGCTGGCGACGATCGCGCATGCTCACGGCATGACGTGCGCCCCCTGCGCCGGGATGCATGTGCTCGAGCTCGGCTGCGGCCACGGCGCCAATCTCGTCCCGATGGCCGCCCAGCACCCAACCGCCCGCTTCGTCGGCGTCGATCTCTCGGCCCGGGCGATCGACCAGGCGCGGCGGATGGCGGCGGAGCTCGGACTCGCCAACATCGCCTTCGAGCATCGCGACATCATGGCGGTCTCCCCCGACCTCGGCCGGTTCGACTACATCATCGTCCACGGCGTCTATTCATGGGTGCCCGAAGCCGTTCGCGAGCGGATCCTCGCGATCTTCGGCGGCATGCTGACGCCGCGGGGCGTCGCCTATCTCAGCTACAACGCCCTGCCCGGCGGCCGTCTTCGCGATCTCGCGCGCGACGTGATGCTCCATGCGACGCGCGAGATCGCCGATCCGGCGGCCCGCGTCGCCGCGGCGCGCCTCGCCTTGAAGAGCGCCGCGGAGGCGTCCGATCCGGACTCGTTCCACGGGGCGGCCCTGCGGATGCGCCTGACCCAGATCGACGGCATCCCCGACAACGTGCTGATTCATGACGATCTCAATCCGCTGGCGCGTTCATTCGCCCTGCACGAGGTGATCGCAGACGCGCGAAAGCATGGGCTTCAGTTCCTGAGCGAGGCGTCCTTTCCGACGCAGTTCGGCGCGGTGGGGTCCCCGATCCTGAAAGCGCTCGAGCACATTCCCAGCGACCGGCCGGTCGAACGCGAACAAGGGTTCGACCTTCTGACCGGCCGCCTGTTCCGGGAGACGCTGCTGTGCCGCGCCGACATCGGCCTGAACTGGAGCGTCGCGAACTTCACGCTCGGCGACTACCATCTCTCCGCCGCCGTCCGGCCGGCGCAGGACCGGGACGATGACAGGCCCGGCGTCGAGCAGTTCGAATTCATGAAGGGCGTCAAACTCGCCGTCGATCTGCCGCAGGCCAAGACCGCCTTGCGCAGGATGGGCGCAGCCTCGCCGGGCGCCATCGCGCATGACGTGCTGGTCGCGCAGGCGCTCGGGGACGCCGCCGGCGAGGTCGGCCCCGATCCGGCGCGTGAACAGGCGCGGCTGGACGAGGCGCTCACCGTCATGTTCAGGGCGGGTCTGGTCGAAATCCACCGCGAACCGCCGCTCCTGACGATCGTCGTCGGCGAACGTCCGCTCGCCAGCCCCGTGGCGCGTTGGCAGGCGCGCAACGGCGAGGTGGTCACCGATCTGCGCCACCGGGCCGTCCGGTTGAACGGAGGGATGATGCGCCGCTTCCTGTGCCTGCTCGACGGCTCGCGCGATGAGGCCGCCTTGCTGGCCGACATGAACGCCTTCGTCGCCGCGGCCCGCGCCGCGGACGCGGATGCGGGCGAACTGCCCGAACGGGTCACGGCCGCCGAAATTTCCGCGCATCTGCGGGAGATGGCGGGGCTGGCGCTGCTCTGCGGCTGATCATTGTCGGCGCCCTGCTCGCGGAGTAGCCTGCGGTCGCGCTCCAGCGATCAAGCCAGAGGCTGTGATGGGCGCGTCACGGCCCGCGACGGTCAGCGCCGATGAGCCAGCGGTTCAGGCAGTTCCAGGCGGCCTTTCCAGAAGAGCGCTGCCTCGACCTGCTGATGCAGGCGCGCCACGGCTCGGCCGGTCTGACCTGCGCCGCCTGCGGCAGGGCCTCGCGCTTTTCGCCACGCGTCAAGCTGCGGGCCTGCGCCTGCGAGGCCTGCAACTATCTCGTCTATCCGGGTCTCGGCACGCCGCTGGAAGCCCGGCGCACGGCGCTCCAGCTCTGGTTCTTCGCGATCAGGCTGACGGCGGCGGGAGACGCCAGGGCGGCAGGCGCCGCGCTGGCGCGCGAGGCTGGCGTCTCGTCCGCTTTGGCGCGGCGAATGATCGACGATCTCGCCGCGCTGGCCCAACCGGGAGCGGGCCAGGCTGCGAGCTGGTTCGCCGCGCTCCGGCGTTCTGTCGCCGAGGAGGCCGTCGCCCGCGACGGCGGGATCGACGAGCCGTCCCTGATCGTGGCGCCGTCCGCCCGCCCGGGCGCGGCCGTCGCATCGACCGGCCCCGCCGCCGCGACGATGGCCAGCGCCGGAGGGATGCGCGCGGTGGCGCTCTGCGGCCTCGTCATCGTCGCCCTGATCGGGGCGGCCGGCTTGCTGATCGCCGCGCGCAGGTCCGATCCTGCCACGGTGCGACTGGTCGAGCCCGACGCGCCCGATCTGAGGGCGCCGTTGCGGCCCTCGCTCGTGCTGTCCTCCGTCGAGAGCGACCTCGAGGCGGCGCGCGAGGCCACGCAGTTCGCGCTGCGCAGCGATCCGGAGCTGGCCGCGATCGTGGAGCGGAACGATCCGGCCGAGCCGGCTCCAGGGCCACCGCTCCTGCCGCCGGCCAACATCATCCTCGTGCCGCCGCGCCTGCCCGCCGTTCCGGTCCGCCCGGCGCCGGCGCAGCTCCCTCGCCCGGTCGCGGCGAGTGGCGATCCCGAACAGATCCTGACATTCGGGCCGATCCGCATCCGCCGCCACCTCGTCGACACCATCGTGCGCGCGGGCCGGCTCGTCGGCGCCGATCCGACCCTGCTGATGGCGGTCGCCGACAAGGAATCGTCGTTCTCGACCGCGGTGAAGGCCAAGACCTCGTCGGCGACCGGCCTCTACCAGTTCATCGAGCAGACCTGGCTCGGCGTGGTCAACGAATTCGGGCCGCGCCACGGGCTGGCGGCCGAGGCGCGGTCGATCACGCGGATCGGGCGGCAATTCACCGTGGCGGACGCCACCGAGCGGCAACGCATCCTCGATCTGCGGCGCGAGCCCTATCTTTCGGCTCTGATGGCGGCAGAGATGCTCAAGCGCGACACGCTGCGGCTCGAGAAGGCGCTGTCGCGCCATCTCACCGGCGGCGAAATCTACCTGATCCACTTCCTCGGGCCGGATGCGGCCCAGACCTTCATCAACACGATGGAGGAGACGCCGGGCGCCAAGGCCGCGGAGCTGCTGCCGCGCCCGGCGCAGGCGAACCGGCCGATTTTCTACGCCGAGGCCGGCGGCGAGACGAAAACCCTTTCGGTCTCCGAAGTGCATAAGAAGTTCAACGACATGATCAAGCTCAGGCTTGACCGGTATGGCGATGTCAGAAAGCTTTGGGTTCAGGGTGCGCGAAAGTAGGGCGCCACGCGCCCTGGCGGCATCGCGCCGCCCGGCGCGGGCTCGATGCCTCGGGAGCGGATCATGGCGGAGAATCGGTTCGAGCAGGTCGACGAGGCGCAGCCCGACGCCATCACCCTGACGCTGACTCCGGGCGGGGGCGTCGTGTCATGTCCGGCCGGTCTGGCCGGTGGCCGGCTGACCGATGATTTCCTCAGCGACGAGTTGCCGCCGGTCGAGGCCTTTCGCTCCGCCATCGGCCTCGCCAACGAGATCCGGGCAGCGGTCGTGGTGGTCGATCCCGACGGGCTCTGGCAGCCCGCATGGGGCCGCCTCTACCGCGAAGCCGACGCCTGAGACCGCCGGTCACTGGATCCGGAAATACTTGATCCCGAGCCCGAGCCTGGCGCCGCTGCGGGCGACATCTCCGGCGAGACTGGCGAAGAACTCCGACGCGGGAGCCGGATTTGCGCCGCCCAGCGCCGGATAAGGCGCTGCGCTGACCAGGGCGAGCACGGTCTGTGGCCGCGGCGTCGTCCCGGTCGATTCGAGTTTCAGACTGAAGGTCGCCCGCGAACCCTCGCGGCGGACATAGCTGGAGAGGTTGTAGACCAGCCCGTCGTCGCCGATCAGCACCACGTCGAGATGCTGATGGGCTGGGCTCTCGACATGGCCGCTGAGGACATCGCCGCTCTTCATGTTGAAGGCGCCGATCTGCAGGCGCGGGCTACGGTCGATGCGCTGGCTGTTCTGACGCAGGAAGTCGACCATCGGGCATTGCGCCGCGGTCACCGGCCGCAGATTGATCTGGGCCTCGAAGCCCTGCGCCGCCTTGAATGCGGCGTCGAAAGCGACGAAGGGCTCCGCGCCGCTGCCGAAACCCTCCAGATCGGCCTTCCTCCCGGCGAGTTCGAGCGGCCACAGGAAGAAGCACGCCCCGCCGTCATAGCCGCTGACATAGCGCTCGATCCGCTCGACCGGATTGCGCGGCTCGCCGTCGGTCCGCGCCGGAGGCGGCTCTCGGACGACCGCGGTCGCCGTCGGCGCCGCCGGGCGAGGCGGCGTCTCGACGCGCGGCGGCTCCGGCGTGGGCCGGGCGGGCGGCTCGAGCGTCGGCGGCGGCGGCGAGGTCAATCGCGGGGTCTCGATTTGAGTGGCTGACGCCGTCGCCGGCGGCGGAGCTGGCGCTGGCGCCGGCGGCGGGACCGAGAGAGCCGGCGGCGCTGGCTGCGACGGCGGGTCGATCCGTTGCGGCGGGGACGCCGCCGGCGGCGGCGCGGCGAGGCTCGGAGCCGGCGGGACGGCCGGCAACGGCGCGGGCGGCGGCAGAGCTGGCGGCGTAGCCGCCGCCTGCGGCGCCGCAGGCGGCGGCGCGGCGAGGCTCGGAGCCGGCGGGACGGCCGGCAGCGGCGCGGGCGGCGGGAGAGCCGGCAGCGGCGGCGCCGGCGGCTCGGCCAGTTGCGGCACGCTGTCCTGGCGCGGCGGCGTCAGCACGGCGGTCTGGCCCGGCTGCTCCGAGAGAGGCGGCGGCGGCGCTGCGACCGGAACCGGCGGCGTCCGCGTCATCGTCCAGGCGAGGTAGCCGCCGCCGGCGAGCAGCGCGGCGACGGCGACGGCGGCGACCGCCCGCAGCGGCGAGCCGCCCCTGGCGGCGCTGGCCGGCGCCGCCGGCTGCCAGGATGCGACGGCGGCCATGTCGGCCGGTCTCTGCATCGGATCGGGCGCGAGCATGCGCGACAGCAGCGGCCTGATCCTCGCGTCGATGGCCGTGAGATCGGGCACGCGACGGCGCTTGTCGAGGATCTGAAGCTGGGTCCCACCCATGTCGAGGGCGCGGCCGCCGATCGCCTCGGCGAGGACGAGCCCGAGGCTGTAGATGTCGGACCGGCCGGTGACGTCCCCGTCCCCGAGGCCGAGATGCTCGGGCGAGACATAGTTGTATTTGCCGGCGAAGCCGCTGCCGATCACGGTGCCCTCGCCGAGTTGCGTCGAGCGGGCGATGCCGAAATCGATGATCTTGGCGCGGGCGACCTGGCCGCCGGGCAGGATGATGTTGTCGGGCGAGACGTCGCGATGGACGATGCCGAGCTGGTGGGCCGCGTGCAGGCCGGCGGCGATGCGCCGCCGCAGCATGTCGACCTCCTCGAAGCTCAGCGGACCCTGTTTGAGCCGGTCGGAGAGCGGCTGGCCATCGACGAACTCCATGGCGAGGTATGGGGACTGCGTTTCCGGATCGACGGTGAAGACGTAATAGCGGACGATCGCCTCGTGATAGAGATTGTGCAGCGCCGCCGCCTCCTTGCGGAACAGCGCCAGCGCGTTCTCGTTCTGCGCCATGTCGGGCCGGATCATCTTGATCGCCACGGCGTCGCCGGTCTGGATGGCGCGCCCCTTGTAGACCTCGCCCATGCCGCCGACGGCGATCAGCCGTTCGATCTCGTAGATGCCGTTCAGCCTGGCGCCGATGGCCACGCCGGTCGCCGAACGCGGCGCGATGACGGTCCGTTCGGAGTCGCTCATGGCGTGTTGCTCCCGGGCCGGCGCCGGTTCGGCAGCCAGCGTGTCGTCAGGCCATCATCGCTCCGGTTGCGAACGATGACCACCGTGACGTTGTCGGTGGCGCCGCGTTCGAGCGTCAGCCGCAGCAACTCCTCGCAGGCGGGCTGCGCGCCGGCGTCGCGCACCGCCGTCAGGATTTCGGCGTCCTCGACGTGCCCGGTCAGGCCGTCGGAACACAGCACGAAGACGTCGCCGCCCTGGATTTCGCCATTGTCGAGGTCGAGCTCGGGCGTGTCGTGCACGCCGATGGCGCGCGTGATGACGTTGCGACGCGGCGAACGGCGCGCCTCCTCCGGCGTCATCGCGCCGCGGTCCACCAGTTCCTGCACCTCGCTGTGGTCGCGCGACAACTGAACGATCCGTCCGTCGCGGACGAGATAGATGCGGCTGTCGCCCGACCAGACGCAGGCGAAATGGCGCTCGTGGACCAGCAGCGCCGCCAGCGTCGAGCCCAGCGCCGCGCCACCGCGCGCCTTGACCGCCCGGCGCAGCTCCGCATTGGCCTTGAGCACGCTGTCCTCGAGCCGCGCCAGCAGGTCGGGCGCCGAGTCGGCCGGGCCGATCGACCCGATCGCGGCCGCGACCGTGCCGCTGGCGAGCGCGCCGTTCTCATGGCCGCCCATGCCGTCCGCCACCGCCCACACGCCGAATTCCGGCCGCACCACGTAGCTGTCCTCGTTCTGCCGCCGGACACGGCCGACATGACTGACGGCGCCGGTTTCGAAGATCATCCGGGACGCGCCGGGATCGTTCATGGTCGCCTCCGGCTCTCGTGGACGAAGGCGTCGAAGCGCCCGGTCAGGAGCCCGGCGAAGAGATGCGGGTCGGGCAGGGCCGGCCCCACCAGCGCAAGCGGTTCGAAATGCTCACCGCCCATGGTCCAGAGGCAGACGGCGCGCGCATAGGCGCGGGCATGGTCCTCGATCCGCAGCGCGCTGAGCCGCGCCGGGAAGCCGGCCGGGTCGAGCGCACTGACGAGGGTGCCGTCCGACAGCCGCGCCATGTCGTGCGGCGGCGGCGCGAGACCGTGGTCCCGTGGCGGCGGCAGGAGACCCAGGCGCCGAACGACGGATTCGAAGCCGGCCTCGGGCTCCAGAGCCTGAAGCAGAAAATCCTCCAGCTCCGCGAACCAGGGCTCCTGAGGATCGAGTTCCGGCGGCGGGATGGCGCCGCCGGGCGAGGCGAGCGCGAACGCCGTGAGCGGGAAATAACGGCCGACGCCATCGACGGACGGCATGAAGGCGCCCGCCACGCTCTGCCCGCAAAGGCCCTGGCCGAGCCAGAAACGCCAGATCGGCGCCTTGAGGAAAGCCGCCTGCCATCCGGCGCCGAGTTCGAGCCGGCTGGCGGTCAATCCACCCTGCAGCCACGGCTCGTAGAGCGAGAGAAAGGCCTGTGGCGCGGCGACCGCGACGAAATCGCGCTTGCCCGGAAACTTTCCGAACAGGCCGCAGCTCATCGCCTCAGATCCCAGCCGGACAGCGAAACTCCCGCAGCGCCGGCAGGACGAGCGGATTCTTCAGGGAGCCGACGGCGAACTGGTAGCCGACCTGGCGGCCGCCGGCGGCGAGGGTGAGGATGACGTTGTCCCCCTGTCTCAGCACCGAACCGGTGTCGAGCAGGCGGAAGAACGACCAGACGCCGTCGCGCTCGAACAGTTTCGCCTCGCTCGCCGAAGCCGGAGTCCCGCTCGAGAAGAAGCCACCGCCGAAGACGCCGCCGCCGCCGCCGAGCGTCAGCGTCACGGCCGTCCGGCCGACGCCGGCGCCTGGCCACATCACCGGCGCCGGCGTCGCCACGCCCTGCTGGCTCGTCACGGTAAAACCGTTGATCTCCAGTCTGCCGCTGCTGGCGTCGGCCGACAGCGCCGTGGGCGACACGATCATCTGGAAGGACGGCAGGTTGCCGCCGGTCGGGAAGAAGGCTTCCCTGATCTCGCTGGCGCGCTGGAATTCGCGCAGCGTCGTCGGCGAGAGCGCGCGCGCGACGCGGCTGTCGGCGCGCCAGCTCCACTGCGCCTTCGAGGCGTCGACATAGGGCTCGACCCGCTCCTTGTAGAACTTGTCCATGATGCCGCCCGGCGCGAACAACCTGGCGAAATCGGCCAGCGGCACATCGCGCCCGCTCGCCTTCACGAAGGGGAAGCGGTTGGTCAGGATATCGTTGCAGACACGCGTCACCTGGTCGGCCAGCGCCTGGCGCAGCAGCGCCACCGTCGCCCCCGTGGCGTCGCCCTCGAAATCGTTGACGGCGGAAACCACCATGGCGTCGAAGGGGGCGGGATAGCGCGAGGAGTTGGCGCGCAACGCTGCGATCAGCGGCACGAGCGCGGCGTTGGACGCGCCGGCCTGGGCCGGGTTGGTCGCGGCGGTGGCGAGGTTCTGGTTGATCTCAGAGAAGATCTGAAGGAGCTGATCGACCGGCCTGCGGCCCAGCTCGCCATCGACGAGGACGTGGAACTGCTTGAACTGGCTCTCGATATTTGCGCCGACGGCATCGTTGCCACCTGACAGAACGCGCTCCACGCCAGGCGCGCTGAGCGGCAGGCTCGCGCCGAGCCGCCCGAGCGAGTGATTGGCGCGATCCTCGAGAGTCTTGGCCGTGTGGGTCGCGACCTGCCCCGCGACCTGCCCGGCGGCTTGCGTTGCCGCGGTCCGCTTCGGCGCCGCGCGCTCCTTGGTCAGCTGTGTTTCGTCGCGGATCGATTCGAGCAGTTGCTTGAACGGCGAGGTCGGCGCGGCGATCGCGCTGAGCGCGACGTATTTCGGTTTGTCGGCATTGAGGGGGCGCAGCTTCAGCCGCCGCAGCGCCTTTTGCCAGTTGGCCACATAGTCGCGGGCATAGAGCTTGAGCAGGTCCTGGAACAGGGTCTGGTATTGCGACACGATCGCCGACTGGTCGGCCCTTTCGCCGAGCACCCAGCGCTCCTTCTCGATGCGTTCGCCGATATCGCCGAGCCGGTCGACGAAGGCGTTCTGGAAGCCGTCATAGGTGTAGAAATAAGGCACGCGGATCGCGTCGAGATCCTCGCCGCTGAGCCCCTCGAAGGCGAGACGGACATCCGAGCCGCCGCGCTGCGCCGCGACCCAGTCCCCGTTCTGGCCGCGCCCCTGCGTGCGCAGCAGC
This sequence comes from Allobosea sp., assembly GCA_021732895.1. Classification (GTDB taxonomy): domain Bacteria; phylum Pseudomonadota; class Alphaproteobacteria; order Rhizobiales; family Beijerinckiaceae; genus Allobosea. The sequence continues at coordinate 10,042 of JAKFWE010000257.1, forward strand.
TCATAGGCGCGCTCGGCGATGCTCATCCGGCGCAAGGTGCGCTGGCTGTTCTCGATCAGCGACTGGTTCAATTTCACCAGCGGCTCCGCACTGCCGTCGTCGAGCGCCAGCATCGCGACGAAATGCTCCTCCAGCGCCTCGCGGCCCTTGGCGTTCGCCGCGCCGGGGAACAGGTTCTCGGCCCAGTCCAGCCGCATCCAGGCGGTCACCAGCTCGCGGTCCATCCGCGCCTGACCACCGATCATCAGATAGACCTTGAGCGCCTCGTAGACGAAGCCCGGGTTGTTGACGTTGGCCTCCAGCTGCTCCTCCAGCCGGAAGATGACCCGTGAGCGCAGCATCCGTTCGAGCGCCTGCTGATAGCTGATCTCGGTCGCCGATTGCAGGCGCTCGCGCTGGCTCAGCCCGAAAGTGGCCGCGACCGGCGTCGGCTCGTCCTTGCTGGCGTAGCCCGCCGGCATGTGCCGCATCTTGTGCAGCAGCGGCAGAACGCGGCTGAAGTTCCGCTCGGAGATCGTCGTCTCCTGGAGCACCGGAGCCGCGCTCTGGCGGTAGTCGGAAAGGCCGTAATTCGTCGCGGTGATCAGGGCCTCGTTGCGCGAATAGCTCGTCCACCACAGGCCGAGCACGCCGAGGCAGAGCAGCGCCACGAGGCTGAAGCCGACCGTGCGCAGCATGAAGGAGCGGCGGGCGGCCCCCAGATCGGTCGAGACCCAGCCGGCCTCGCCGATGATCACCTTCTGGATCAGGTCGGTCAGGAAATAGCTCTTGCCGCGGCCGGAGAAGGCGCTGGCGCCGGCATGCTCGCTGCCGAAATTGCGCGACAGCGCGCCGATCAGCTGGTCGATCGGCGTGCCCTCCTGCGTGCCGGAGGTGAAATAGAACCCGCGCAGCGTCGCGTTGGCCTGGTAGCGCGTCGGCTCGAACACGCTGGCGAGAAAATCGACGACGGTGCGCTTGAGCGTGGCCATCTGGCTCGGCAGGCCGAACAGCTGGGCGCGCGCCGTCGGGTTGTGCTCCTCCTGCAACCGGTCGGGCAGACGCTCGTTCAGGCGCTCGATCAGCGCGTCGTATTCCGGCGCGACGTCGCCGATCATGTTGCGGGTCTTGTCGTCGGTCTGGAAGGTGTGGCCCCAGACCATGCGCCGCTGCGGCTCGGTCAGGCCGCCGAAGAACTCGTTGAAACCGGCGATCAGATCGGCCTTGGTGAAGACGGCGTAGACCGGGAAATCGACCTTCAGCCGCTCATGCAATTCGAGCAGCCGGTTGCGGATCGCATCGGCATGGGCCGCGATCTGCTCGGGCGTCGAGGTCATCAGATCCTCGACGCTGATCGCCACCATCACGCCGTTGATCGGCTGGCGCGGCCGGTTGGCCTTGAGCAGGTCGAGGAAGGAAAGCCAGCTCGCGCGCTCGGCCTTCGCATCGGTGTCCTGCGTGGTGTAGCGCCCGGCGGTGTCGATCAGCACCGCATCCTCGGAGAACCACCAGTCGCAATAACGCGTGCCGCCGCTGCCGGCGACGGCCGAAGGCGAGGCGCCGCGCGCGAGCGGAAACTTCAGCCCGGAATTGACCAGCGCCGTGGTCTTGCCGGCGCCGGGCGGCCCGATGATGACATACCAGGGCAGGTCGTAGAGGAAATCCCCGCCGCCGGCGGCGCGCGCCCGCTTCAGCGTCGCGAGCGCGTCGCGCATGGCGCTGCCGAGCATGGCGCCGTCGCCGGTCGCCTCCTCCTGTTTCGTCAGGGCCTCGTTCAGCGCGGCCGCGGCGCGGCGCCGCTTCACGATCATCAGCGTGATCCAGAGCCCGGCGCCGGCCCAGAGCAGAACGATCAGCGGCAGGAGCACCCACGACGACTCGAACGGCCGCACCGCGCCGATCGCGACGAAGGGACCGCCGAACCAGAGCAGCAGCGACAGCGCGAGCGTTCCGACCACGATCGCGGCCACCCGGAGCCAAATCGCGAGGCTCATCGTTCCTTCGCCTCCCGCTGTGTCATCCCCGCGCTCAACCGTTCCGCTGGATCAGGATTTCGACGCGCCGGTTCTTGCCGCGGCCGTCGCGCGTCTCGTTGCTGGCGATCGGCGCGTCGGAGCCCTTGCCCTCGAAGCTGATCCTGTCACGCCGGCTGAGCTTGCCGCTGAGCAGTTCGCCGACCGCCTTCGCCCGCTCCTGCGAGAGCTGGAGGTTGGACGGAAAGCGCGCCGTGCGGATCGGCACGTTGTCGGTATGGCCGACGACCTTGATGGCGCCGCCCTCCTGCTCCAGGACGTCGGCGATCCGCTCGATCAGCGGCTTGAACTCGGCGCGCACCGCCGCCTGGCCGGGCTCGAACAGGGTGATGTCGACCAGGCGCACGA
>JAKFWE010000443.1 GCA_021732895.1 Allobosea sp.
TGGCAGCGCCCGTCGAGAGGTCGCCGGCCGCAGCCTTGAGCAGGAAGGCGTCGAGGCCGCCACGATGCTCGACCGAACGCAGCGCATTGGCCGAAACGCGCAGGCGCACCGAGCGGCCGAGCGCGTCGGACTGCAGCGTGACGTTCACCAGGTTCGGGCGGAAGACGGTCTTCGTCTTGCGGTTCGAGTGGCTGACGAGGTGCCCGGTCAGGGTGCCTTTCCCGGTCAGTTCGCAACGGCGGGCCATGTCGATAATCCCTTGGAGCCGGACCGCTCAAACGAAAACGCCGACACGCGACGTGCCGGAGTTGAGCGCCGGGGTCTGATTGAGACGCGGGTTATAGCCGCAGGCGGCGCCTCAGTCAAGGAAGAGGCGACGCGGCGCGCGCGCTTCGCGGCGAACCCGCCGCGCGAAATTTCTGCGCGCGCGATAGTGACCGCGCCGCCCTAAAATGCTCTAGATGGTCCCGCGGCGCCTGGGGGCGCGTATGGGGCCGGCCGATGGCGGGCGGAGGCGGCGCCGATCGGGGCCGTTTCATGACCGCAGCCACGGCTGCATGCGTTCCCGCATGGCGTCGCCTGTGAGTTCACGGAGCACGGCGCGTCCATGCCTTTCAGCGTCATCGATCTTCCGAACACCGAGCGTGCGCCCCGCAGCCCGCATGCGCCGCGCGTGCTGATCTACAGCCATGACACGTTCGGACTGGGGCATATCCGGCGCTGCCGCGCCATCGCCAATTCCCTCGTGGCGAGCTTCCCGCATATTTCCGTGATCATCGTCTCCGGCTCGTCGGTGATCTCCAGCTTCCAGTTCGGCGACGGCGTCGACTACGTGCGCATTCCCGGCGTCGAAAAGCAGAGCGACGGACGCTACGGCACCCACCACCTCAACATCGATCTCGCCGACACGATCCGCCTGCGCACCGATCTGATCAAGCAGGTCGTGCTGTCCTTCGATCCCGACGTCGTCATCGTCGACAAGGAGCCGGTCGGGCTGCGCGGCGAACTGCTGCCGTCGCTCGACATCCTGCGACGGCGCGGCTCGCGCATCGTGCTGGGCCTGCGCGACGTTCTGGACGAACCGGCGAAGATACTCGCGGAGTGGAGCCAGAGCGGCGCGCTGCAGGCCTTGGCGGATCTCTATGACGACATCTTCGTCTACGGGCTGGAGAGCATCTACCAGCCGCTGCAAGGCCTGCCCGAGCAGCACCGCTTCGCCGACAAGATCCGCTACACCGGCTATCTCAAACGCGCCGTGCCGAGCCCGATGCCGCCGAACCGCCATCCGCGCATCACCAAGGGCCCCTTCATCCTGGTCACGCCTGGCGGCGGCGGCGACGGCGCCGGCGTGATCGACTGGGTGATCTCCGCCTACGAGGCCGACCCCGACATCGAACTGCCGGCCCTGATCGTGTTCGGCCCCTTCATGTCGCGCGAGAGCCGCAAGGAGTTCACCGAGCGCATCGCCGCGTTGCCGAAGCTCGAGAGCCTGGGCTTCGAGCCGCGCCTCGAACTGCTGATGAACCGCGCGCACTGCGTCGTCGCGATGGGCGGCTACAACACGTTCTGCGAGATTTTGTCCTTCGACAAACCGGCCCTGATCGTGCCGCGCGTCAAGCCGCGCCTCGAACAGGCGATTAGGGCCGAGCGCGCCGACCACCTGCGCCTCATCGACATGCTCCATGATCCGCTGCAGAACGGCGCGAGCGTGCGCGACCCGCTGGTCATGGCGGCCGCGCTGCGCGCCCTGCCAAAGCGCATGCCGCCCTCGCAGGCCTTCGTGCCGACCCTGCTGGATGGATTGCCGGCGATCAGCCGGGCGCTCGCCGACAGCCTGTCCATGCCGGTTCGCTTTCGGGAGCTGGCGCCGAACGCCGCGGCGATCTGATCCGGCCGCTCGCGCGGCGGCGCTTTCGCGACGTCTGGTCAAGCCGGGCGCGACGCCCTAGATCAACGTCATGACCCTGTCCGGCTCAATCGTCCCCATCGCAGTCGGCGCAGTCGCCGTCGTGCTTCTGCTCGGCCTCCTCAACATGCTGCGCGGCGGCAGCGCGTCGACCTCGCAGAACCTGATGCGCTGGCGGGTGATCCTGCAATTTGTCGCGATCCTCGTCATTCTCGCGGTTCTCTGGTGGCGGCAGGGGTGACGCCCGGTCGCGACTGCCCTACCGTAACCCCCTGATATCGTTTGAAGGATCCTCGGGGCAAGCGCCGCCAAATCGCCGAACGTCGCAATCCTCGCCACATTCTCGACACGAGTTCATGTGCCTCAGGGGGTTCGATCGGCTGACCGGAAGACCCTGCCGCCCATGTTGCGCGTCGCGTTGCTGATGACTGCCGGAGGCCTTTGCGGGGGGTGTCTCATCGCCCTGCCCGTTCAGGCCGTGGCGCAGTCGCTGCCGGCCGGCGTGTCGAGCTACGCGCCGGCGGCGGATGCGGCGTTCCCATCCTGGGAGGCGCGCATCGGCGCGGCGGCGGCCAATCCCGCCGGGCGCGAGAGCGGCCTGCCGAATGTCGGCGCCGAGTTGCTGAGCCCGCGCGCCTTCACGCTTGGCGACCGCATCGCCTCGGCCATCGTGCCGCGCTTCCACATCGGCGCCAGCGCCAATTTCAACGGCACCCGCTACGCCTATGCCGGCGCGACCTGGACGATCGATCTCTCGAAGAGCGTGTTCGTCGAAGCCAGTCTCGGAGCGGCCCTGAACGACGGGCAGACCGGGCCGGTCGTTCCGCGCAACCGGCTCAACGTCGGATGCAACGCCGGCACGCGCGAGGCCGCCGGACTTGGCTTCCGCATCAACGACCGCTGGAGCGTCACCGCGACGCTGGAGCATTTCAGCACGACCGGATGCTCCGAACGCGACAGCCCGCGCGGTCCGGCGAATTTCGGGGCGAGGCTGGGCTACACCTTCTGAGGTTTCTCGTCTTTGCGAGCGCAGCGAAGCAATCCAGGGGGCTCGCGCGATCCTTCCGGATCGCTTCGCTGCGCGCGCGAAGACGGCTCATGAATGAGCCCTTTCGCTCCCGCCCAGCCGCGCTATAAGCGGCCCATGGTCATTCTCAACCGAATCTACACCCGCACCGGCGACGACGGCACGACGGCGCTGGCCACCGGCGAGCGCCGCGCCAAGCACGATCTACGCGTCGCCGCCTACGGCACCACCGACGAGACCAACGCCTGCATCGGCATCGCGAGACTGCATGTCGCAAGCGAGGATGCGGCGCTCGACGCCATGCTGGGGGCGATCCAGAACGACCTCTTCGATCTCGGCGCGGAACTGGCCTCTCCCGATACCGGGGAGAAGCCGGCCTTCGAGCCGCTGCGCATCGTCCAGAGCCAGATCGACAGGATCGAGGCCGGCATCGACGGGCTGAATGCGAGCCTGGGCGCCCTGCGCTCCTTCGTGCTGCCCGGCGGCACGCCCGGCGCGGCCCATCTGCATCTTGCCCGCACCGTCAGCCGGCGCGCCGAACGGCTCATGGTCGAGCTTGCCCGGAGCCCGGGCGAGACCGTCGGCCAGCCGGCCCTGCGCTACATCAACCGCCTCTCGGATTTCCTGTTCGTCGCATCGCGCCATCTCAACGCCAGGGCGCAGGGCGACGTGCTCTGGGTCCCCGGCCAGAATCGCTAGGTCGAGCCATGTTCATCCCGCTGCATGATGGCGTGCCGCTGCGCTTCATGCGCGCGCCCTACGTCACCTACGCCCTGATCTGCGTCTGCGTCGGCGTCCAGTCCCTGCTGTTTCTGCGCGGCGATCCCGGCGGCGACATCGCGCTGCTGGCGGGCTTCGGAATGATTCCCTCCGTCCTGTTCGGACAGGCCCATCTGCCGCCGGAGATCGCCCAGGCGCCGGCCTGGCTGACGCTGTTCAGCAACATCCTGCTGCATGCCGGCTTCGCCCATCTCGTCGGCAACATGCTGTTCCTCTGGGTTTTCGGCGACAATGTCGAAGATGCGATGGGCCATTGGCGCTTCCTGCTGTTCTTCTTCATCTGCGGATTGTCCGGATCGCTGACGCACGCGCTGCTCCACCCTGATTCGGAGCAGCCGCTGATCGGCGCGTCGGGCGCGATCTCGGGCGTGATCGCGTCTTATCTGATGCTGCATCCCCGGGTTCGGATCTGGGGACTGGCCTTCAAATGGATTCCACTGCGCATTCCGGCGGTCTACGCGCTGGGCGCCTGGATCCTGTTCCAGATCGTCTCGGCCTTCCTCGACCCGAAGGGCGCGGTCGGCTGGTGGGCGCATCTCGGCGGGCTCGGCGCGGGCGCCGCGCTGACGCCGCTCTTCATCCATCGGGGCGTGGCGCTGTTCAGCCGCGTGGCGCGCGGCTGAGCGGCGCCTCCCGCCGTCGCGAGACCGCGACTTTGGCGGCGTTGACAAGCGCAAACGCGCGTCGCTACGGTCCCTCCGCATTCCAGCCGAGAGCCGCGATGCCGTCCCGCCGCCGCCTGAACCGGCGCGGCCCCGCCCGCCACTCTCCGAAACGGTGAAGCGACGATGAAGATCCTGGTGCCCGTCAAGCGGGTGGTCGATTACAACGTGAAGATCCGCGTCAAGGCGGACGGGTCCGGCGTCGAGCTCGCCAACGTCAAGATGTCGATGAACCCGTTCGATTAGATCGCCGTCGAGGAAGCGCTGCGCCTGCGCGAGGCCGGCAAGGCGACCGAGGTCGTCGTGGTCTCGATCGGGCCGCAGCAGGCCGCCGAGACGATCCGCACCGGGCTGGCGATGGGGGCCGATCGCGGAATCCTGGTCAAGGTCGATGGCGCGGTCGAGCCGCTCGCCGTCGCCAAGCTGCTGGCGAAGATCGTCGGGCAGGAGAGCCCGCAGCTCGTGATCCTCGGCAAGCAGGCGATCGACGACGATTGCAACCAGACCGGCCAGATGCTGGCCGCGCTGCTCGGCTGGCCCCAGGGCACTTTCGCATCGAAGGTCGAGCTGGCCGGGGGCAGCGTCGACGTCACCCGCGAGGTCGATGGCGGCCTGCAGACGGTCGCCCTGAAGCTGCCGGCGATCGTCACCACCGATCTTCGCCTGAACGAGCCGCGCTACGCCTCGCTGCCAAACATCATGAAGGCCAAGAAGAAGCCGCTCGATGAAACCTCGGCCGAGACGCTCGGCGTCGAGATCGCGCCGCGCCTGAAGGTGCTGAAGACGACGGAGCCGCCCGGCCGCTCGGCCGGCGTCAAGGTCGCCTCGGTCGCCGAGCTGGTCGGCAAGCTCAAGAACGAAGCGGGAGTGCTCTGAGGCCATGACGACGCTGCTGCTCGCCAAGCACGACAACAAGAGCCTCAACGAGGCGACCCGCAAGGCCCTGACCGCGGCGAAGGAACTCGGCGCGCCCGTGCACGTCCTCGTCGCCGGCAAGGACTGCCAGGCCGTGGCCGACGCCGCCGCGAAGCTCGACGGCGTCGAGAAGGTGCTGCTGGCCGACCAGGCGATCTACGAGAACCGCCTCGCCGAGCCGCTGGCGGCGCTTTTGGTCTCGCTGGCGCCGGGCTATGACGCGCTCGTGGCGCCGGGCACCACGACGGGCAAGAACGTCATGCCCCGGGTCGCGGCGCTGCTCGACGTGATGCAGTTGTCCGAGGTGACCAGGGTCGTCTCGCCCGACACGTTCGAGCGGCCGATCTATGCCGGCAACGCCATCCAGACCGTGCAGAGCGGCGACGCCAAGAAGGTGCTGACCGTGCGCGGCGCGTCCTTCGCCGCGACGGCGGACGGCGCCTCCGCCGCGCCGGTCGAGCCGGTGGCCGCCGGCGCGGATCCCGGCCTTTCGAGCTTCAAGAGCGAGGAGGTCGCCAAATCCGACCGCCCGGAACTGGCCTCCGCCAGGATCATCGTGTCCGGCGGCCGCGCGCTGGCGTCGTCGGAGAACTTCGCCAAGGTGATCGAACCGGTCGCCGACCGGCTGGGTGCGGCGATGGGCGCCTCGCGCGCCGCCGTCGACGCCGGTTATGCGCCCAACGACTGGCAGGTCGGCCAGACCGGCAAGGTCGTGGCGCCTGATCTCTATGTCGCGGTCGGCATCTCCGGCGCGATCCAGCATCTCGCGGGCATGAAGGATTCGAAGGTCATCGTCGCGATCAACAAGGACGAGGATGCGCCAATCTTCCAGATCGCCGATTACGGGCTGGTTGGCGACCTGTTCGCCATCATGCCGGAGCTCGACGCCGAACTCGCCAAGATCGGCAAGTGAGGCGGCCCGGGCTCAGGCGACACCGGGCAGGGTGTGAGCGACAATCCGGGTGGCCGCCGCAAGCCGCCCGCACCGTCTCCGTCGCGGGGACCACGAATGGATCACAGCATGTCTGACCAGGCGATCAGGACGATCGGCATCATCGGCGCAGGCCAAATGGGCAACGGCATCGCCCATGTCGCGGCCCTGGCGGGCTTCGAGATCAAGTTGCACGATCTCGCCGAGGAGCGCATCAGGACGGCGCTGGCGACGATCGACGGCAACATGGCGCGCCAGGTCGCCAAGGGCGCGATCGGCGACGAAATCCGCCGCGTCGCCATGGCCAAGATCACGGCGGCCCCCGCGCTCGAAGGGCTGGGCGAATGCGACCTCGTCATCGAAGCCGCGACGGAGAGCGAGGAGACCAAGCGGAAGATCTTCACCGCCGTCTGCCCGCATCTCAAGGCCGAGGCGATGCTGGCCTCCAACACCTCGTCGATCTCGATCACACGGCTCGCCGCCACGACCGACCGGCCCGAGCGCTTCATCGGCATCCATTTCATGAACCCCGTGCCGCTGATGCAGCTCGTCGAGCTGATCCGCGGCATCGCCACCGACGACCAGACCTTCGAACTCGCCAAGGAGTTCGTCGGCAAGCTGCACAAGACCGTCTCGGTCTCGGAGGATTTTCCGGCCTTCATCGTCAACCGCATCCTGCTGCCGATGATCAACGAGGCGGTCTACACGCTGTATGAGGGCGTCGGTTCGGTCGAGGCCATCGACACCGCGATGAAGCTGGGCGCCAACCATCCGATGGGTCCGCTGCAGCTCGCCGATTTCATCGGCCTCGACACCTGCCTCGCGGTGATGCAGGTGCTGCATGACGGGCTGGCCGACACCAAGTATCGACCTTGCCCGCTGCTGGTGAAATATGTCGAGGCCGGCTGGCTCGGCCGCAAGACCAAGCGCGGCTTCTACGATTATCGCGGAGAGAAACCGGTCCCGACGCGGTGAGGCGTCCGCGTCAGGGCCGGCTCGTCGGCCCTCAACGCTTCGGCGGGGAGGTCGGGATGTTGGCCGCGCCCTGGTTGATGTCGCCGAAATCGGCATAGACGGCGAGCCCAGCCTGATACTCCGAGACCGCCTTGTAGAGCCGCCCGAAGCTGTCGTCGCCCGTCGCGGCGTAGCGCGCCGCCTCCTGCGCCATGGCGGCCGGCATCGCGGCGCGCAACTGGTCGATCAATCCGCGCGGCCAGCGCAACTGCACCACGCCATGGCGCGCCAGCTCCTTCATCGCCGCCGCCTGAAGGTTGTTGCGGATCGCGAAGTTGCTCAGCAGCGACGAGCGGGCGGTGGCCTCGATCAACCTGCGGTCCCGTTCCGGAAGCGCGTTCCAGTACGCCTTGTTGATCAGCAGCTCGACGAACACGGCCGGCTGATGCCAGGCGCCGCCATAGCTGTAGGGCGGTGCGACGCCCTTGAGATCGACCTCGGCGTCGGACTTGTTCTGCAATCCCTGCGACAGCTTGAGGAACTGGATGTCCTCCGTCGGGAGGTTGAGCTCATAGGCGTCGATATTGCCGTTGGCGGCCATGGTCTGCGGAATGACGCCGGGCACGAAGCCGCCGAAGGTTAGTCCCTTGGGCGTATTCACCACCGGATTGTCCGGATTCCTGGCTGGATCGCACAGCTTGGTGGAATCCTTGCACCGCGTCGCCGCGCCAAACGAGGCCGCCTCGACGCCGACGCGTTTGCAGGCCTCGGCCCAGACCGCCGAGGCGGTGTCGGACCAGCGCACGATCATCGGCCGTCTGCACAACGCAGCCATCGCCGTTTCTGGCGTCAGCGACGGGTCGGTATCGGGATCGGGCAGAGGCTCCTTGAAGAAGCCGGCTCCCGGCGCGCCGGTGATGCCGATCGGGATGACCTTGACGCCGTTGTCGAACTTCTTGTCGTAGAACGATTGCAGCAGCTCGAGGCCGCCGCCGGCATAGACGAAGGACATCAGCTCGTCGGCCTCCAGACCGAACGGCGCGCCGCCGGACATCAGCTCGCCGAAGGTCATGTTCGAGTCAGCGGGAATCCCGGCGGCCGCATTGAGGCCGCCAGCGGCCGCGCCACGCGCGACGGCGGCATGGATCGCGCTGAAATCCTTGATCGCGACCAGCGCCGGCTTCACGGTCGCGCGGTCGGCGGGATTGATGTTGCCGGAGGCATGCAGCGTGAAGGAGAAGCCGAGCGGGCCGAGCACCGCGTTGGCGTGATCGACGAAGGCCTTGACCTGTCCGCCGAGCGGATGCGCGCCGCCGGGCGCCGCGTCCCTGAACTGGAGAACCGGCTGGTTGGTCTGAATTGCGATCTCGGCCGCATCGACCCGGCCGAGAGTCGTCGCGGCCAGAAGCGCGGCCGCGCTCGCCCATCTGAAAGCATTGAGCACGTGAATCCTCCCGTTGATTTTTTGGCCGGATTGTCTGATCCGGCTGCCCTGGAGCGCGGCGATGCTAAGCCCGGCGCCGGCGATCCGCGTCATGACTATCCGGTGATGTCGGTCGGCGATTGCGATTGCGAGAGAGGGAGCCGGGCTCCCGCCGTCCTGCGCCGCGGCCCAAAGCGGCGTCTCAGGTCAGGGCGGCCATTCGCGCTTGGCCAAGCGCTCGCGCGGGCCGAGCCAAAGCAAGAAGGCCACCCCGGAGGATGGCCTTCAGTCCCTGAAAAACCAGAGAGAATATGGTGGGCGCGACAGGGATCGAACCTGTGACCCCTACGATGTCAACGTAGTGCTCTCCCGCTGAGCTACGCGCCCGGGGGTCGCAGAACCAGCCGTCTCCGGCCGCCGCGAACCGCGAAGTTCGCCCTCATACCGGCTCGCAGGCGCGCTTGCAAGACGCTTGTCGAGCCCATGCGAGGCCCGCGACCGGAGGGTTGCATCGACGCCGCGTCCCGCCTCGCAGCTCAGGCGGGCATGGCGCCGGCGAGCGGGAGATGCGGGACGGTCGGCGCCGCACCGGCGGCTGGCGAAGCGGGCGCGCGACGCGCCGGCGTGTCGCGCCTTCAGGCCGCCAGCAGCTTCTCGACCTCGATCACCAGCTCGCGCAGGTGGAACGGCTTGGACAGCACCTTGGCGTCCTTCGGCGTCTGCGAATCGGGGTTCAGCGCCACAGCCGCGAAGCCGGTGATGAACATCACCTTGATGTCGGGGTCGAGCTCGGTGGCGCGGCGCGCCAGCTCGATGCCGTCCATCTCCGGCATGACGATGTCGGTCAGGAGCAGCTCGAACGGCTCCTCGCGCAGCCGGTTGTAGGCCGACAGACCATTGTCGAAGGAGGCCACGTCGTAGCCCGCGTTCTGCAGGGCCTTGACCAAGAAACGGCGCATGTCGTTGTCGTCTTCGGCGAGGAGTATCTTCGTCATCGGCCTGCTGCGTCCGTCCCGTTCTGGCTTGCCGAGGATGCTGCCGGCCGGAGCCGGCGCGCCATCATCCGGTGTCGTTTCGCGCACGCGTCGCCCGAAGTCCGCAGCGTGCGCCCGACTGGCCGCATCGTGGCGATAGGCTTCGTTCCGATGGCGTGGAACCCTGTCCTTTTATAAGCCCCCTTCGTGGTAAACAACGGGTGAACGTCGCGTGCAATTTCCGGCGCGGTTTGCCCGTGGCGCTTCTATCGCGCCCCGTTCTGTGGTCCATTCGAGGCGCATGATCTTTTCCTCGCGTCAGTCCAGTGCGGATGCCGATGTCGTCGCCGACATCGAGACGCCGTTCACGTTGCATCAGCCGGCGCTCCAGGTCGTGCCCGTGGTGGTCGATGTGCCCCATGCCGGCCGGCGCTATCCACGCGGCTTCGTCGATCGTTCCCGCCTGTCCCTGCGATCGCTGCGCCGCTCCGAGGACGCCTTCGTCGATCGCCTGTTCGCGCAGACCGTGGCGCTCGGCGCGCCCCTGCTGGCGGCGGAGTTCCCGCGCGCCTTTCTCGACGTCAACCGCGAGCCCTACGAGCTCGACCCGCGCATGTTCGACGGTCGCCTGCCCGCCTTCGCCAATACGCGGTCGATGCGGGTCGCCGGCGGCCTGGGCACGATCCCGCGCATCGTCGGCGACGCGCACGAGATCTATTCCGGCCGGATTCCGGTCGAGGAGGGCCTGACGCGGATCGACACGCTCTATCGGCCCTATCACGCGGCGCTGCGCAGCCTGATCCTGCGCACGCAGGGCTCGTTTGGCACCTGCATCCTCATCGACGCCCATTCGATGCCCTCGAGCGGGCTCGATCGCGACGGCGCCGCCAAGGCCGACCTCGTGCTCGGAGATCGCTTCGGCACCAGCGCGGGCGGCTTCATCACGGAACATTACGGCACGCCGGCTTCGGGCGTGCATGCGCTTCAGCTCGAATTCAGCCGGGCGCTCTACATGGACGAGACCACCCTCACTCCCCATGCAGGCTTCGCAGCGCTCGAGCGGGTAATCGGCGCGGCCATGGCGGAATGCTTCGCGCGCTGGAGCGGCTGGCTCGACGAGTGGCGCGAGGCGGCCGAGTAGCCGCGGCCGCCGCAGGACAGCGGATCGCTTGCCGCCGCAACAGAAAAAAGGGCCGCACACTTGCGTGGCGGCCCAAGTCTAGGGAGGAAACGCCCAAGGAGGGCAACGAAGGCTTGAGGTGATCGCCCCTTCGCAGTGCAACATATGACATTGCAGCGCAAAAACGCAAGAGGCTCCGTCGAGAATCTTGTGGGGTATGCGCGGCACGCAGGCGAGATTGATGCAGGATCGCAGTTTCCTTTATCTTCCCGGAGGCTTAAGCCGCGCGAGCGGCGGCCGGTTCGCCTGACCACGCCACGCGCGTCGCCTCCTGTCGCGCACAATGACCGACGGCCGGGACGCTGCGCGGCACGGCCAGGCAGGAGATTGATATATGAGCGCGGTCGATTTCGGCGCCTTCGTCGCGGAGCTCGCGACCGAGTCGGGCAAGGCCATCCTGCCCTTCTTCCGGGCTCATCATGCGACGGAAGACAAGTCCGGGGGTGGCGTCTTCGACCCCGTGACCGAGGCGGACCGCGCTGGCGAGACCATCATGCGCCATCTGATCGCCCGCAGCTTTCCGGCTCATGGCGTGCTCGGCGAGGAGTTCGGCACGGAGAACGCGGACGCCGAATATGTCTGGGTGCTCGACCCGATCGACGGCACGCGCGCCTTCATCTCCGGCATCCCGGTCTGGGGCACGCTGATCGGCCTGACGCGCGGCGGGGTTCCGGTCTACGGCATGATGCATCAGCCCTTCACGGGCGAGCGTTTTTCCGGCGATGGCCGCCAGGCGCGCTATGAGGGGCCGGGCGGCCTGCGCACGCTGCGCACCCGCGACATCACGACGCTCGCCGCCGCGACGCTGATGACGACGACCCCGGCGCTGTTCAAGGGAAACGAGGCGGCCGCCTATGCAAGGGTCGAGGACAGGGTGCGCATGGCGCGCTACGGCTGCGATTGCTACGCCTATTGCATGCTGGCGGCCGGCCATGTCGATCTGGTGATCGAATCGGGCCTGCAGCCCTACGACATCGTCGCCCTGATCCCGATCGTCGAGGGCGCGGGCGGCGTCGTCACCTCATGGGACGGCGGCAGCGCCGCCGGCGGCGGCGCGGTCGTCGCCGCCTCCAACCGGGAGTTGCACCGTCAGGTTCTGGCGCTGCTCGCCGGCTGAGATTGCGCCCTGCGTCATCTCACCGGGGATGAACGCGTCGAACGCGGCCCAGAAGCGCGCCCGGATATCGTCGCTTTCCATCAGGATTTCGTGGCGCGCGGTCGGCAGGACCAGGGCCTGACCCGTCTTGAGCCGCGCCGCGAAGCGCTCGATCGCCGGCGTCGAGACCACGAGGTCCTGCCCTGCGGCGATCACCAGCGTCGGCACGCGCAGATCGAGCGCCGCCTTCGGGGCCGTCAACCGGTCCATCAGCTGGAACGCCGTGCGCACCCAGCCCACGGTCGGATCGCCGATGGAACTGTC
>JAKFWE010000254.1 GCA_021732895.1 Allobosea sp.
ACGCCATCGCGACCGGCCGCTTCGGCCGGGACGCGACGGCGGCCGTCGCGTCCCGGCCGAAGCGGCCGGTCGCGATGGCGTTGGCGTCGGCGTTGCTGATGACGGCGTCGGCGAAGATCGCCTCGCCATGCGCGAGCCGGACGCCGACCGCGCGGCCGCCGGCGACCATGATCTCGCTGACCGCCTCGCCGTAGCGCAGGGCGGCGCCCTTCTCCAGCGCGAGTCGCGCCAGCGCCGCAGCCAGCGCGTGCATGCCGCCCGCGACCAGCCAGACGCCCTCCTGCTCGACATGGGCGACGAGCATCAGCGTCGCGGGCGCCGCATAGGGCGAGGAGCCGCAATAGGTGGCGTAGCGCGCGAAGAGCTGGCGCAGGCGCTGGTCCCGAAAACACGTCCCCAGCGCGTCCCACAGCGTCGAGAACGGGCTCGTCGCCCACAGCGCGCCGAGACCCGAGACCCCCGCCCGCGCCACCAGGCCCACCGGGCTCGGCCGTTCGCAGGCCATGAAGCTGTCCTTCAGCGCATCGTGGATGGCGCGCGACCGGACGCAGAAGGCGCGGTAGGCGCGGCCTTCCGCCGGGCCGGCGAAGGCGGAAATCGCGTCCTGCGAGGCCTCGCGATCGGCGAACAGGTCGAGCCGCTCCTCCCCGCTCCAGGCGTGCCGGGCGAGCAGGGGCGCGGGTGACAGCGAAACATGATCGTCAAGGCTCGCCCTGGCCTCCGCAAGGATCGCGTCGAAAACCCAGCGCATGGTCAGAACGGTCGGCCCGGCGTCGAGCGGCCGATGCCCGACGACGACCTGGCGCATCTTGCCGCCCGGCGTTTCCGCCTTTTCGACCAGGGTCACGTCGCAGCCGTGCGCGGCCAGCAGCAGGGCGGCCGTCAGCCCGCCCATGCCGGCGCCGATCACCACGATGCGTTTCCCGGCCAAGCGCTCCGCCGCCTCCAGACCCGAGTTGACTTCATTCGCTCGAATGTCCAGTCTACCTTACACATCGAATGACAGTTTGGAAGAACGCCATTCACCCGGGAGAGAGCGATGGACGCCGGACAACGCATCGAGCAGGCCCTCGAGGCCAGTCTCTCCGGTTCGCAGCGGCAGGGCTGCCCGCCGCTGCTGGCGCAGGCGATGCGCTATGGCGTGTTTCCCGGCGGCGCCCGGATACGGCCGCGTCTGACGCTGGCCGTCGCCAAGGCCTGCGGCGACAGCCAGCCCGCCATGGCTGACGCGGCCGCCGCCGCCATCGAGCTGCTGCATTGCGCCTCGCTGGTTCATGACGACCTGCCCTGCTTCGACGACGCCGATTTCAGGCGCGGCAAGCCTTCCGTGCACAAGCTCCATGGCGAACCGCTCGCGGTTCTCGCCGGCGACGCCCTGATCGTGCTGGCGTTCGAGACGCTGGCCGGGGCGGCGGCCCGCCAGCCGCACCGGCTCGGGGCGCTGGTGTGCGTCGTCGGCGCTGCGGTCGGCGCGCGCGGCGGCATCGTCGCCGGGCAGGCCTGGGAATCGGAGCCGACGATCGACCTCTCGCGCTATCATCTCGCCAAGACCGGGGCGCTCTTCGCCGGCGCGACCATGGCCGGGGCCGCCGCGGCCGGCTACCAGCACGAGCCGTGGCGGGCGCTTGGAGAAAAGCTCGGCGAGGCCTTCCAGATCGCCGACGACATCCGCGACGTGGCCTCGACGCCCGAGGAACTCGGCAAGCCCTGCGGCCAGGACGCCGCGCATCTGCGCCCCAACTGCGCGCTGACGCTGGGTCTGGCCGGCGCGATCGCCCATCTCGACGAACTCGTCCTGGAGGCGATCGGGTCGATTCCCGCCTGCCCGGGCGCCAGCAAGCTCGGCACGCTGATCGGCCTGACGGCGAAGAGCTTCCTGCCGGAGAGCCTGCAGCGCCGCGCTGCGTGATTCTAGACGGCCCTCCAGAAGGGCACGGGAAACCCCTCTCCTGCAAGGAGAGGGGCAGGGGTGAGGTGAAGGCCCTTGAACCAGTTGAGCGAAGCAAGCGATCGGCTAGGTCTCGTCTCATGCGGAGAAGGGCCGACCCCTCACCCCTGCCCCTCTCCCTCCGGGAGAGGGGTTCCCCGCGCCTTGTCCCCCGAGGTCGGCGCGCACGCGCCCTCCCTCCGCGACCGCATCGCGGCGTTTCGGAACCGCATCGTCGCCAGCGCACGCTTCCAGCGCTTCGCCGCCGCCTTTCCGCTGACCCGGCCGATCGCCAGCCGGCAGGCGCAGGCGCTGTTCGATCTCACCGCCGGGTTCGTCTATGCGCAGGTGCTGGCGGCCTGCGTGCGGCTCGATCTGTTTCGCCTGCTGGAGCCGGCCCCCCGGACGGCGGCCGCGCTCGCACCGTCTCTGGCGATGAGCGAGGCCGCGGCCGAGAGGCTGCTCAGGGCCGCCTGCGCGCTGAAGCTGGTCGAGCGGCGCGGCCAGGGCCGCTAC
This sequence comes from Allobosea sp., assembly GCA_021732895.1. Lineage (GTDB taxonomy): Bacteria > Pseudomonadota > Alphaproteobacteria > Rhizobiales > Beijerinckiaceae > Allobosea. Next base: position 2,444 of record JAKFWE010000254.1, read on the forward strand.
GGCCTCGCCATGCTCGGCGCGGCGCTCGCCGGGAACCCCGGCGTCGGCGCCATGATCGCGCATCATCACCGCTTCTATGCCGATCTCGCCGATCCCGTGGCGCTGCTGCGCGGCGAGGCCGGCGTGACGGAATTGTCGCGTTTCTGGGCCTACGCCTCTTCGCAGGATCCCGCCGCCGCGCCGGCGGGCGACGTCGCGGCCTACAGCGCGCTGATGGCCGGCTCCCAGCATCTCGTCGCCGACGACATCGTCGCCGCCTATGATTTCCGGCGGCACCGGCGCGTGCTCGACATCGGCGGCGGCGAAGGCGCGTTCCTGCGGGTCGTCGCGCGCCGCGCGCCCTCGCTGCACCTCGCCGTCTTCGATCTGCCGGCCGTCGCCGAGCGGGCGCGGGCCTGTTTCGCCGCCGCCGGGCTGCGGCACCGCGCCGAGGCGTTCGGCGGCGACATGCATCGCGACCGACTGCCCGGCGGCGCCGATCTGGTGACGCTGGTGCGGGTTCTGCACGACCATGACGACGCGGCCGTTCGCGCCCTGCTCACCCGCGTCCATGCGGCGCTGCCGGCCGGCGGCGCGCTCCTGATCGCGGAGCCGATGGCCGGCTCGGCGGCCACGGCGCGGATGGCGGACGCCTATTTCGGCTTCTACCTCCTCGCCATGGGCAGCGGCCGGGCCAGGACGCCGGCCGAAATCACCGAACTGCTCGGCGAGGCCGGCTTTTCGACCATCCGCATCCTGCCGACGCGCCGCCCGATGCTGACCGGTGCGATCGTCGCCAGGCGCGATTGACACAAAAAGTGTAAGTTCAAATTGACATCCATATTTGTTGATCTAACCTGACACTCCGGGATGAAGGCCGCGCAACGCGGCGGCGTCCCGCCCGAGAGTGCTCCGATGCAAGCGTTGGCCGTCCTCCTCGAACAACCCGGGCGTCTGGCTCTCCGCCAGCTCGAACTGGTTGCGCCCGGAGACGAGGACGTCGTCGTCGCGACCGAGTGGAGCGGCATCTCGACCGGTACGGAGCGTCTGCTCTGGTCGGGCCGGATGCCGCACTTCCCCGGCATGGGCTACCCGCTGGTCCCCGGCTACGAATCGGTCGGCCGGGTGGCGCAGGCGGGCGCCAATTCCGGCCACCGGATCGGCGAGCGTGTCTTCGTGCCCGGCTCGCGCGGTTTCAAGGAGGCGCGCGGCCTGTTCGGCGGCGCCTCGTCCCATCTCGTCGTCGCCGGCGCCAAAGCCGTCACGATCGCGGACGAACTCGGCTCTTCCGGCGTCCTGCTGGCCCTGGCCGCGACCGCGCGCCACGCGCTCGCCGGCCATGCGCCGCCCGAGCTCATCGTCGGCCATGGCGTGCTCGGCCGGCTGCTGGCGCGCATCGCAGTCGCCGAGGGCGCGAGCCCCGTGGTCTGGGAGACCAACCCGCTGCGGGCCGCCGGCGCTGAAGGCTACGAGGTCGTCGCCCCCGTGGCCGACAGCCGCAAGGATTATCGCGCGATCTACGACGTCAGCGGCGACGCCGCGCTGATCGACACGCTGATCGGACGGCTGGCCCGCGAGGGCGAGCTGGTCCTCGCCGGCTTCTACGACCAGCCGATCTCGTTTTCCTTCCCGCCGGCCTTCATGCGCGAGGCGCGCCTGCGCATCGCCGCCGAATGGCGCGAGGCCGATCTCGCCGCGGTGACCGCGATGCTCGCCGACGGCCGGCTCTCGCTCGGCGGCCTGATCACGCACCGGCAGGTGGCGAGCGACGCGGACGAGGCCTACCGCACCGCCTTCGGCGATCCGGCCTGCCTGAAGATGGTTTTGGATTGGAGAGCCTGCTCGTGAACATCCAGATCAGAAATCCGGTCCCGTCTCCGGCCGCCGCCATGGCCGCCCGCCTGCGCGACGAGGCCGCCCAGCCGCTGCCGGAGATCGCGGTCGCCCCGGCGACCAAGGAGACGCAGATCATCGCGATCTACGGCAAGGGCGGCATCGGCAAGTCGTTCACGCTCGCCAATCTCAGCTACATGATGGCCCAGCAGGGCAAGAAGGTGCTGCTGATCGGCTGCGATCCGAAATCCGACACCACCTCGCTGCTGTTCGGCGGCAAGGCCTGCCCGACCATCATCGAGACCTCCTCGCGCAAGAAGGCGGCCGGCGAGGACGTCAAGATCGGCGATGTCTGCTTCAAGCGCGACGGCGTCTACGCCATGGAGCTCGGCGGCCCCGAGGTCGGGCGCGGCTGCGGCGGGCGCGGCATCATCCACGGTTTCGAGTTGCTCGAGAAGCTCGGCTTTCACGACTGGGGCTTCGACTTCGTCCTGCTCGACTTCCTCGGCGACGTGGTCTGCGGCGGCTTCGGCCTGCCGATCGCCCGCGACATGTGCCAGAAGGTCATCGTCGTCGGCTCGAACGACCTGCAAAGCCTCTACGTCGCCAACAATGTCTGCTCGGCGGTGGAGTATTTCCGCAAGCTCGGCGGCAATGTCGGCGTCGCCGGCATGGTCATCAACAAGGATGACGGGACCGGCGAAGCGCAGGCCTTCTGCGACAAGGTCGGCATCCCGGTGCTGGCGGCGATCCCCGCCAATGACGACATCCGCAAGAAGAGCGCCAATTACGAGATCATTGGCCGACCCGGCGACATGTGGGGGCCGCTTTTCGAGGAACTCGGCCTCAACGTCGCCCAATCCCCGCCGGTGCGGCCGACGCCGCTGACGCAGGACGGGCTGCTCGGCCTGTTCTCCAGCGAGACCACCGGCCGCGACGTCGTGCTGGTTCCCGCCACGCTGGAAGACATGTGCGGGCCCTCCGCCCTGAAGAAGGCGACCCTCGAAGTCGTCTACGACGCGGTCTGAGGGCGACATGACAGTCCACCAGCCCCTGCCCGACGCAGCCTCCGCCCCCGCGATCAATGCGGCGGCGACGCAGGGCGATGGGCTGGGCTGCCATTCCGGCAAGGACGCACTGCGCGCGGCAGCCACGGCCGCCGGCCAGAGCGAGATGCTGGAGCGTTTCGCGAAAGACTATCCGATCGGTCCGCACGACAAGCCCCAGAGCATGTGCCCGGCCTTCGGCTCGCTTCGCGTCGGGCTGCGCATGCGCCGCACCGCGACCGTGCTCTCGGGCTCGGCCTGCTGCGTCTACGGGCTGACCTTCACCTCGCATTTCTACGGCGCGCGCCGCTCGGTCGGCTACGTTCCGTTCAACTCGGAGACGCTGGTCACCGGCAAGCTGTTCGAGGACATCCGCGAAGCGGTGTTCAAGCTCGCCGACCCGGACCTTTACGACACCATCGTCATCACCAATCTCTGCGTGCCGTCCGCGTCCGGCGTGCCGCTGCGGCTGCTGCCCAAGGAGATCAACGGGGTGCGCATCATCGGCATCGACGTGCCGGGTTTCGGCGTGCCGACCCATGCCGAGGCCAAGGACGTGCTCGCCGGCGCGATGCTGTCCTACGCCCGCAAGGAGGCCGAGGCCGGCCCGGTCCAGGCGCCGCGCGCCGGCAAGGCGCAAAAGCCCACCGTCACCCTGCTCGGCGAGATGTTCCCGGCCGATCCGGTCGGCATCGGCATGATGCTGGAGCCGCTTGGCCTCGCCGCCGGCCCGGTCGTGCCGACGCGCGAATGGCGCGAGCTTTATGCGGCGCTGGACTGCGCGGTCGTCGCGGCGATCCACCCGTTCTACACCGCCTCGATCCGCGAGTTCGAGGGCGCGGGCCGCCCGATCGTCGGCTCCGGCCCGGTCGGCGTCGATGGCACGGCGGCCTGGCTCAAGGCGATCGGCGCCGCCTGCGGCGTGCCGGCGCCGCTGGTCGAGTCCGCCCAGAACAAGCTGCTGCCGGCGATCAAAGGCGCGCTTGGCGCCATGCCGATCAAAGGCCGGATCACGCTGTCGGGCTATGAGGGCTCCGAGTTGCTGGTGGCGCGCCTGCTGATCGAGAGCGGCGCGGATCTGCGCTACGTCGGCACCGCCTGCCCGCGCACCCCCTGGTCGGAGGCCGACCGCGACTGGCTCGCCGCCCATGGCGTCATGGTCAACTACCGCGCCACGCTGGAGCAGGATCTCGCCGCCATGGCCGAGTTCCAGCCCGACCTCGCCATCGGCACGACGCCGGTGGTGCAGAAGGCCAAGCAGCTCGGCATCCCGGCGCTCTATTTCACCAACCTGATCTCGGCCCGGCCGCTGTTCGGGCCCGCCGGCGCGGGCTCGCTCGCCCAGGTCGTCAACGCCGCCATCGGCAATCGGCCCCGCATGTACGCGATGAAGGCGTTCTTCGCCGGCGTCGGCGAGGGCGACACCGCCGGGACCTGGCAGGATACGCCGAAACTGCATCCGGACTTCCGCGAGAAATTCGCCAGACGCGCCGCCAAGGCCAGGGCGATCGCCGAGGAGATTCCGTGATGCTGATCCAGGATCACGATCGCGCCGGCGGCTATTGGGGGGCGGTCTACGTCTTCTGCGCCATCAAGGGCCTGCAGGTCGTCATCGACGGCCCGGTCGGCTGCGAGAATCTGCCCGTCACCTCGGTGCTGCACTACACCGACGCGCTGCCGCCGCATGAACTGCCGATCGTGGTGACCGGGCTCGCCGAGGAGGAGCTCGGCCAGCACGGCACCGAGGGCGCGATGAAGCGCGCCAACGCCGTGCTCGATCCGCATCTGCCGAGCGTCGTGGTCACGGGCTCGATCGCCGAGATGATCGGCGGCGGCGTCACGCCCGAGGGCACCAACATCCAGCGCTTCCTGCCGCGCACCATCGACGAGGACCAGTGGCAATGCGCCGACCGGGCGCTGTTCTGGCTCTGGAGCGAATACGGCGCAAAGCGCGGCATCGTGCCCAAGGCGAAGCCCCGCAAGGAGGGCGCAAGGCCGAAGGTCAACATCATCGGACCGGCCTATGGCATGTTCAACATGCCCTCCGACCTCGCCGAGGTGCGGCGGCTGATCGAGGGCGTCGGCGCGGAGGTCCACATGACCTTCCCGCTCGGCTCGCATCTCTCCGAAGTGCAGCGGCTCGCCGACGCCGAGGTGAATGTCTGCCTCTACCGCGAATATGGCCGCCTGCTCTGCGAGGCGCTGGACCGGCCTTATCTGCAGGCGCCGATCGGCCTGCATTCGACCACGGCCTTCCTGCGCACGCTCGGCGAACTGCTCGGGCTCGATCCCGAGCCCTTCATCGAGAAGGAGAAGCACACCACGATCAAGCCGCTCTGGGATCTGTGGCGCTCGGTGACGCAGGATTTCTTCGGCACGGCCTCCTTCGCCATCGTCGCCAACGAGACCTACGCCCGCGGCATCCGCCATTTCCTCGAGGACGAGATGGGCCTGCCCTGCACGCTCGCGGTCTCGCGCCGCGCCGGCGCCAAATCCGACAACGACGCGGTGCGCGCCTCGCTGAAGGACAAGCCGCCGCTGGTGCTGTTCGGCTCGTTCAACGAGCGCATGTACATGGCCGAGGCCGGCGGGCGCGGAGTCTACATCCCGGCCTCCTTCCCCGGCGCTGTGATCCGCCGGCACACCGGCACGCCGTTCATGGGCTATTCCGGGGCGACATACCTCGTCCAGGAGGTCTGCAACGCGCTGTTCGACGCGCTCTTCCACATCCTGCCGCTGGGCACGCAGATGGACGCCGTCGAGGCGACGCCGTCGCGGCTGCACCGCGAACTCCCCTGGTCCGACGAGGCCAGGGCGCTGCTCGACGCGATCCTCGAGAAGCAGCCGGTGCTGGTGCGCATCTCGGCCGCCAAGCGGATGCGCGACGCCGCCGAGGCGAGGGCCCGGCATGACGGCGACGAGCGCGTCGGCCCGGCCCATCTCGACGCCGCCAGAACGCGCGAGGGAGCCCTCGCATGAACGTCTTCGTCACGACCATCCGTCCTCGACACGCGGAGCAACGCCCATGACCATGCAGTTCAGCGCACGCGACGGCCACGCACCCTCGCATCACGCGAAATCGCTCGCTTCCGACCGGCGCATGTGCCGCCGCCTCGTCATCGCGACCCTGCCCGTCTTCATCGTCGCGACGGCGGCGCGCCGGCTGCTGCGGAGCAAGCCTGCCGCCGGCCGAAGGCTGTCGATCTACGCCGAGGCGCGCGCCAGCGCCTACGCCACCATTCCCTTCATGTTCATGGGCTGAGGCCCGCGACGCGAAGGGAGACCAGGCTTCCGTCCGGTTCGCCGGGCGGGAGGACAGCCGGAGCTCAAACCGGCGCCCCGCCGCACGGGATCCGTGTGGTAACGGCCGCAAGGCCAGACGAAAGGACTGATCATGACAGAGAGAGACTCGCTGTCAGGGTTGACCGAAGCGGAAGCCCAGGAATTCCACGGCTTCTTCATCACGAGCTTCATCGCGTTCACGGTTATCGCCGTGGTGGCGCATTTCCTGGTTTGGTCATGGCGGCCCTGGCTGCCCGGACCGACCGGCTATGCGTCTCTCGAAGAAGGCGTGAAGACGGCCCTGACCACCGCCGTTTCCCTGATCTCGTGACGAGGAGCGGATAATCATGTGGAAAATCTGGATGCTGTTCGATCCGCGTCGCACGCTGATCGCGCTGTTCACCTTCCTCTTCGGATTGGCGATCCTGATCCATTTCATCCTGCTCTCGACGAACAGGTTCAACTGGATCGAGGGACCGAAGCGGGCTGCCGCGGCGCTGCAGATCGAGGCCCCGGCCTCGGATGTGGTGATCAGGCATATCGGCTGAAGCGGCTCTTGACGACACGGGCGGACGAGGCCGGGCGCGACGCGCGAGGCCCCGTCCGCCGATCGAACCGATACGGGACGACCAACCTTTTGAGACGAGGCGCGGCTCCTGAGCCGCCGCCCGCGGAGGGACGCGACCATGGCCTTGCTCAACTTCGAACGTAAATACCGCGTCAGGGGCGGGACCCTGATCGGGGGCGACCTCTTCGATTTCTGGGTCGGCCCGTTCTATGTCGGCTTCTTCGGCGTCGCGACGGTCTTCTTCGCCGCGCTCGGCACGGCGCTGATCCTCTACGGCGCGGCCATCGGCCCGACCTGGAACCCCTGGCTGATCTCGATCGCGCCGCCGCCGGTCGAATACGGTCTGCGGCTCGCGCCTCTGAACGACGGCGGGCTCTGGCAGATCATCACCATCTGCGCGCTCGGCTCCTTCATCTCCTGGGCTCTGCGCGAGGTCGAGATCTGCCGCAAGCTCGGCATGGGCTACCATGTGCCGATCGCATTCGGCTTCGCCATTCTGGCCTACGCCACGCTGGTCGTGTTCCGGCCGATGCTGCTCGGCGCCTGGGGATACGGCTTCCCATACGGCATTTTCAGCCATCTCGAATGGGTCTCGAACGTCGGCTACCAGTATCTGCAGTTCCACTACAATCCGGCGCACATGATCGCCATCACCTTCTTCTTCACCACGGCGCTGGCGCTCTCGCTGCACGGCGGCCTGATCCTGTCGGCGACCAATCCCAAGCGCGGCGAACCGGTGAAGACGCCCGAGCACGAGAACACCTTCTTCCGCGACACGATCGGCTATTCGATCGGCACGCTCGGCATCCATCGCCTCGGACTGTTCCTGGCGCTTCAGGCCGTGTTCTGGAGCGCGGTCTGCATGATCATCAGCGGGCCCTACTGGACCGAGGGCTGGGCCGAGTGGTGGGACCTGTCGCGCCATTTCACGATCTGGCGCTGAGCCGGTTCGGACATTTCGACCGCCTGGGACATCCGATTGAAGGACCAGAACGATGGCGACCTATCAGAACATCTTCACCAGGGTTCAGATCCACGGCGCGCCCGACATGGGCGTGCCGATCCCCGGACGCGGCACGCGGCGCGGCACGGCGACGAGGGTCTCCAACCTGTTCGGCATGATCGGCGACGCGCAGATCGGCCCGATCTATCTCGGCTGGACCGGCGTCACCTCGCTGGTCTGCGGCCTGATCGCCTTCGAGATCATCGGGCTGAACATGCTGGCCTCGGTCGACTGGAACCCGGTGCGCTTCGTGCGTGAGCTGTTCTGGCTCCAGCTCGCGCCGCCGCTGCCGCAGCACGGGCTGCGCATCCTGCCTCCGCTCCAGGAGGGCGGCTGGTGGCTGATGGCCGGCTTCTTCCTGACCACCTCGATCCTGCTCTGGTGGGTGCGCACCTACAACCGTGCGCGCGCGCTCGGCATGGGCACGCATGTCGCCTGGGCCTTCGCCTCCGCGATCTTCCTCTACCTCTCGCTCGGCTTCATCCGCCCTCTGATGATGGGGACATGGAGCGAGGCGGTTCCCTTCGGCATCTTCCCGCATCTCGACTGGACGCAGAATTTCTCGCTGCGCTACGGGAATCTTTTCTACAATCCCTTCCACGCGCTTTCGATCGCCTTCCTCTACGGCTCGGCGCTGCTCTTCGCCATGCATGGCGCGACCATCCTGGCGGTCTCGCGCTATGGCGGCGACCGCGAGATCGAGCAGATCATCGATCGCGGCACGGCCTCGGAGCGCGCCGCCCTGTTCTGGCGCTGGACCATGGGCTTCAACGCCACGATGGAGTCGATCCATCGCTGGGCCTGGTGGTTCGCGGTGCTGACGACGCTGACCGGGGCCATCGGCATCCTGCTCACCGGCACGGCGGTCGACAATTGGTACGAATGGGCGATCAAGCACAAGTTCGCGCCGGCCGATCCGAGCATGTGGGCGCCGACCCCGGTGCCGCCGTCCCCGACTTGAAGGCACTGTTCGATGACGATGGAGCGGGAGGTCGGAAACGGCCTCCCGCTTCGTTTGTCGGGTATCTGGTCGAAACTTGCAGGCCACGTTTCAAACCTCTCGGAGAAGGTTTGAAACCCGCCGTCATCCCGGGCGACCGAAGGGAGACCCGGGATCCATGCCTGAACCTGTCCGGGAGGCGTTCCGGCATGGATCCCGGGTCTCCGCTTCGCTACGCCCGGGATGACGGCGCCTGAATGCAAATGGCTCGGTCTGAACGGAGGAGGATGGTGACGGGCCTGTCGAATGGGAAACCCTATCGCGACCCGTCGAGCAGCCGGCCGACGACCTTGGCGGTGTAATCGACCATCGGCACGATGCGGGCGTAGTTCAGCCGCGTCGGCCCGATGATGCCGACGACGCCGACGATGCGCTCGGCGCCGTCGCGGAAGGGCGCGGCGATGATCGAGGAACCCGACATCGAGAACAGCTTGTTCTCCGAGCCGATGAAGATGCGCACGCCGTCGCCTTCCTCGGCGCGGGCGAGCAGGTCGATCAGTCCGGTCTGGGTCTCGAGATCGCCGAAGAGCAGCCGGATGCGCTCCAGATCCTCGCGCGCCTTGAGGTCCTCCAGCAGGTTGGCCTGGCCGCGCACGATCAGGTGCCGGTCGCTGGTCGGCCCCGAGGCCGTGGCGATGCCGCTTTCGACGAGGCTCGCCGTCAGCGCGTCGAGCTCTCGCTCCATGGCGGCGCGATGCCCGGCGATCTCGGCGCGCAGCTCGCCGAGCGTGCGCCCGAGGATGCGGGCGTTGAGGAAATTCCCGGCCTCAACCAGAGCCGAGGCCGGCAGGCCCGGCGGCAGGGCGAGCAGCCGGTTCTCGACCGAGCCGTCCTGCGCCACCAGCACGACGAGCGCGCGCGAAGCGTCGAGCCGCACGAACTCGATATGCTTGAGCCGCGCATTGGCCTTGGTCGCGACGACGACGCCGGCCCCGCGCGACAAGCCCGAGAGCAGCGCCGAGGCCTCGGTCAGCGTGCCGTCGAGGGTGCGTCCGTCGGC
>JAKFWE010000101.1 GCA_021732895.1 Allobosea sp.
CCTTCAAGGCCGGCGAAGTCGATGAGGAGACGCTGCGCGCGCTGGTCGACTGGCAGATCGCCAGCGGCAGCTCGGGCGTCGTCCCGGTCGGGACCACGGGTGAAAGTCCGACGCTGAGCCATCAAGAGCACAAGCGCGTCACCGAGATCGTCATCGATCAGGTCAAGGGCCGCGTGCCGGTGATCGCCGGCGCCGGCTCGAACGACACAAGCCATGCCGTCGAATTCGCCCAGCATGCCGAGAAGGCCGGCGCGGACGCGGTGCTGGTCGTGACGCCCTACTACAACAAGCCGACGCAGGAGGGGCTCTACCAGCACTTCAAGGCGGTGAACGACGCGATCGGCATCCCGATCATCATCTACAACATCCCGCCGCGCTCGGTCGTCGACATGAGCGTCGAGACGATGGCGCGGCTGTTCGAGCTGAAGCACATCGCCGGCGTCAAGGACGCGACCGGCAACCTCGCCCGCGTCTCGCAGCAGCGCCACGCCATGGGGCCTGACTTCATCCAGCTTTCGGGCGAGGACATGACGGCGCTGGCCTATATGGCGGCCGGCGGTCACGGCTGCATCTCGGTCGTCGCCAATGTCGCGCCGCGCCTTTGCGCCGATCTGATGGAGGCGACGCAGGCCGGCGACTACGCCAGGGCGCTGAAGGTCCAGGACCGGCTGATCCCGCTGCATGACGCGATCTTCAGGGAGCCGGGACTGGCCGGGGCCAAGCATGGGCTCAGGCTGCTCGGCCGTTGCGGCGAAGAGGTTCGCCTGCCGCTGCTGCCGGTGACGCCGCCGACCGGCGAGATCATCGCGCAGGCGATGGTTCACGCCGGGCTGTTGAATGCCTAGATGAGGTGGCTGCGCCCGTCCGGTTTCGGGCGGCCGCCCGGAGGACGCCATGTATCAGCCGAGCCATTTCAAGATCGAGGATCGCCCCGCGCTCGACGCCGTCATGCGCGCGCATCCGCTCGCCATGCTGGTCACCGCGGGGCCGGGTGGGCTGATCGCCAATCAGGTTCCCTTCGTGCTGCATGCCGACGAGGGCGCGGGCGGCCTGCTGCGCGCCCATCTCGCCAGGCCCAATCCGCAGTGGCGCGAGATCGCGGCCGGCGCGGAGACGCTCGTCGTCTTCACCGGCGTCGAGCGCTACGTCACGCCGTCCTGGTATGCCTCCAAGCATGAGCACGGCAAGGTCGTGCCGACCTGGAACTACGTCGCGGTTCAGGTTCGCGGGCCGGCCCGCGCCATCGAGGACGCCGCCTGGCTGCACCCGCATCTCGAGGCGTTGACGAGCCAGCATGAGGCGCCGCGCGAGACCCCCTGGGCGGTGTCCGATGCGCCGGCCCCGTTCATCGACGCGCTGGCGCGCGGCATCGTCGGCATCGAGATCGAGATCGCGGAGATCGCCGGGAAGTTCAAGCTCAGCCAGAACCGGCCGGACGCCGACAAGCACGGCGTTCTCAATGGTTTGCGCAACGATTCCGAATCGGAATCTCAGGCCATGGCCGGGTTGGTGGCGACTTACGCCCTGGGCGAGAGATCATGAGCAAGCCCGATCCCGAGCGCTACAAGCTCGCCGCCGACAACCGCAAGGCCCGCTACAGCTACGCCATCACCGAGACCATGGAGGCCGGCATCGCCCTGCAAGGGACCGAGATCAAGTCGCTGCGCGGCGGCCGGGCGACGATCGGAGAGAGCTATGCCGGGCCGATGGGCACGGAGCTGTTCCTGTTCAACGCCCATATCCCGGAATATCTCGAGGCCAACCGCTTCAATCACGATGTCCGCCGGCCACGCAAACTGCTGCTGCACCGCCGCCAGATCGACAAGCTGATGGGCGCGATCCAGCGCGAGGGCTACACCGTCATCCCGCTGAAGGTCTATTTCAACGACAAGGGCCGCGCCAAGGTCGAGCTCGGCCTGGGCAAGGGCAAGAAGCTGCACGACAAGCGCGAGACCGAAAAGGAGCGCGACTGGAACCGCGACAAGGCCCGGCTGATGAAGGAGCGCGGCTGACTTCGGCCGCGCCCGCGGTCAGCTCTCGACGGTCTCGTCGCCCTGCTTGATGCCGTAACGCCGCTCCAGCCCCGGGTTGCCGGGCGTGATCGGGGCCGACGACGCCCGCGCCATCCGTTCGGCCGGGTCGCGGCCGACCTTCTGCATGAGCTGGGCGAGATCGAGGAATTCGTCGCATTGCCGGCGCAGATCGTCGGACACCATGGGCGGATTGGTCGAAATCGTCGAAACCACCGTGACCTTGACGCCCTTGCGCTGCACCGCCTCGACCAGCGGCCGGAAATCGCCGTCTCCGGAAAACAGGTAGATCTGCTCGAGATGCGGCGCCAGTTCGAGCATCTCGATCGCCAGCTCGATGTCCATGTTGCCCTTGACCCGCCGCCGCCCGGTCGCGTCGGTGAACTCCTTGGCCGCCTTGGTGATCACGCGATAGCCGTTGTAGTCGAGCCAGTCGACCAGCGGCCGGATCGAGGAATATTCCTCGCTCTCGATCAGCGTGGTGAAATAGAAGGCCCGGATCAGGTTTCCGCGCCCCTGGAACTCCTTGAGCAGGCGGCGATAGTCCATGTCGAAGCCGAGCTGCTTGGCCGTCCCGTAGAGATTGGCTCCATCGATGAAAAGCGCGATGCGCGGCTCGGCCATGGCAATGCTCCTGCTCAAATAGCGGCTAAAACAATCAATTGACGCGCGATCACGGTCGAACGATGTCGAATAACGGTCGATATCCCGGCGGCGGCCGCATCGGGCTGTGGCGTCTCGCCGCATGGCGGCGCGACGGTCCGGGACGGCGCCCGCCGGTCAGACCGCCAGCCCGCGGCTGCCCGGTTTCGTCGCGGGCAGGGCGGCCAGCTCGGGCGGCAGGGCGTCGGGCGCGTAGGCCGGGATGTCGAGCGAAATCAGGCTGACGAGCGGCACGCCGAGCTGCGCCTTTCCGCCGGAGCGATCGACCAGGCAGGCCGCGCCGACGAGGGTTCCCGGCTCGCCGGCGATCGAGGCCAGGCATTCGCGCGAGGACAGGCCGGTGGTGACGATGTCCTCGACCATCACGACGCGCGCGCCGGCGGGAATGGCGAAGCCGCGCCGGAGGCGGAACTCTCCGTCCTCGCGCTCGACGAAGATCGCCTTCGCGCCGAGGTGCCGCGCCGTCTCGTAGCCGGGCACGATGCCGCCGACGGCGGGCGACACGACATAGTCGATCGCGCCGAACGTGGCGGCGATCCTCGCCGCGAGAGCCCGGCACAGGCGCTCGGTGCGAACCGGGTCCTGAAAGATGAACATCTTTTGCAGGAAGACGGGGCTGCGCAGGCCGGAGGAGAGAATGAAATGGCCTTCGAGCAGCGCGCCTGCGTCGCGGAACTCGGCCAGCACGTCGTCAGCGGTCATCTCGTCGTCGGCGCTCATGGTGGTCCCCGTCTTGCTTGCCAGTTGGTCCTTGCGGCGGATCGCGCGGCGGTTCAAGCCATCGGGCGAGGCGCGGGTCCCCTCCGGTCGGCGCCGGGTCGCTACCCGACCACCCGCTCGACCCTGCTGATGATCCGCTTCTGGCGCAGTTCGCCGATGATGGCGCTGAGATGCTTCAGGTCCCAGACCGTCAGGTCGATGGTGACGTCGGTGAAATCGGGGTTCGGCCGCACCATCGCGACCGCGTCGATATTGCCGTCGTGCTCGGCGATGGTGCTGGTGATCTGGGCCAGGGACCCGGGTTCGTTGATCGAATTCATCACGATCCGCGCCGGAAAGCGCTGCGGCGCCTTGTCGTCGAGGTCCCAGCGCACGTCGAGCCAGCGGTCCGGCTCGTTGTCGAACGCCGCCAGCGCGGTCGACTGGATCGGGTAGATCGTGACGCCTTCGCCCGGCGTCAGGATTCCGACGATGCGGTCTCCCGGGACCGCGCCGCTCTCCGGCGCGAAGCGCACGGGCAAATCGCCGCTGAGCCCGCGGATCGGGATCGCGTCCGCGTCCGGCGTCTCGCCCGGCAGCTTGAATTTGAGGTTGTCGCTCTTGCTGAGCTCGAACCAGCCCTTGCCGGACGCGGCGGCGCTCGGTTCGGGGGCAGGGCGCTTTTCCGGCTCGAGGTCGGGATAGACCGCCTTGACGACGTCGCCTGAATACATTTCGCCGCGCCCCACCGCCGCCAGCACGTCCTCTGGCGCGTTGCGCGCCAGCCGCTTCAGCGCGCCCTTCAGTTTCTCCTCGGAGAATGGCCGCCCGGCCCGCTGGAAGGCGCGTTCGAGGATCTGGCGGCCGAGCCCGGCATATTGCCGGCGCACGGCGGCGCGCGTGGCGCGGCGGATGGCGGCGCGCGCCTTGCCTGTCACGACCAGGGCCTCCCACGCCGCCGGCGGCGCCTGGCCCTCGGCGCGGGTGATCTCGACCTCGTCGCCATTCTGCAGCTCGGTCAGCAGCGGCGCGATCCGCCCGTTGATCTTGGCGCCGACCGCGCTGTTGCCGACATCGGTATGGACCGCGTAGGCGAAATCGATCGGGGTGGCGCCGCGCGGCAGCGCGATCAGGCGCCCCTTCGGCGAAAAACAGAAGACCTGGTCGTGGAACAGCTCGAGCTTGGTGTGTTCGAGGAACTCCTCCGGATTGTCGCCCTCGGCCAGCAGATCGACGGTGCGCCGCAGCCATTGATAGGACCGGCTCTCATCGGCGAGGGCTGCCTGCTCGGTGGTCCGTCCATCCTTGTAGTGGGCATGCGCCGCGATCCCGTATTCGGCGATGCGGTCCATCGTGTCGGTGCGAATCTGCAACTCGACGCGGCTGTGGCCCGGCCCGACGACCGTGGTGTGGATCGAGCGGTAGTCGTTCTGCTTGGGCGTCGAGATGTAGTCCTTGTAGCGGCCCGGAACCATCGGCCAGGTCATGTGGACGATGCCGAGGACGCGGTAGCAATCCTCGGCCGTCTCGACCAGAACCCGGAAACCGAAGATGTCGGACAACTGCTCGAAGGAGACCGATTTGCGCTCCATCTTCTTCCAGATCGAGTAGGGCCGCTTGCGCCGGCCCAGGACCTGGGCGTTGATGCCGCGCGCGGCGAGCTTCTCCTTCAGGTCGATCTCGATGGCGCTGATCACCGCGCCCTCGCGTTCGGTCACCTCTTCCAGCCGTTTGGTGACGGTGGCGTGGCCTTCCGGCTTGATGTGCCGGAACCCGAGTTCCTCCAGCTCCTCGCGCAACTCCTGCATCCCCATCCGGCCGGCCAGGGGCGCGTAGATCTCGAGCGTTTCCTCGGCGATGCGCAGGCGCTTCTCCGGCGCGACGAAATGCAGCGTGCGCATGTTGTGCAGCCGGTCGGCGAGCTTGACCAGCAGCACCCGCACGTCGTCGACGATCGCCAGCAGCAGCTTGCGGAAGTTCTCCCCCTGCACCGCCTTCTTCGAGACGAGATCGAGCTTCTTTATCTTGGTCAGGCCATCGACCAGCCGGCGAATGTCGGGGCCGAACATGCCCTCGATCTCCTCGAGCGTCGCCTCCGTGTCCTCGACCGTGTCGTGCAGCACGGCCGCGACGATGGTGGCGTCGTCGAGCTTGAGGTCGGTGAGCAGCGCCGCGACCTCCAGCGGATGGGCGAAATACGGGTCGCCCGAGGCGCGCTTCTGCGTGCCATGGGCCCGCATGGCGTAGACATAGGCCCGGTTGAGCAGGTCCTCGTCGGTGTTCGGATTATAGCTCCTGACCCGGTCAACGAGCTCGTATTGCCGCATCATGCCCATGCGGGCCCCTGTCTCGCGCGCCGATTCATGACGGACGATCAATATTGGCGCGGCGGGCGGAGGCGGCAAGCCGCATTCGCACCGCGGCGCCATGAAAAAAGCCCGGCGTGGCCGGGCTTTAGCAAAATCGGTGACGAAAGGAGCTCCTGGCCCTCAATCCTCGTCGTCGGCGCTCTCGGTGGGCGGCACGAGCCCGTCGAGGCCGCGCAGCAGATCGTCCTCGCTCATCCGGTCGAACTGAATCTCGGAATCCGGGGTGGCGGCGCTGGGCACGGAACTCGTCAGCAGCGGCACGGTTTCCGCTTCCGGCTCGTCGACCTCGACATGCTTCTGGAGCGAGTGGATCAGCTCTTCTTTCAGATCCTCAGGCTTCAGCTTCTCGTCGGCGATCTCGCGCAGCGCGACGACCGGATTCTTGTCGTTGTCGCGCGCGACCAGGATCGAAGCGC
Source organism: Allobosea sp. (assembly GCA_021732895.1). Taxonomy (GTDB): domain Bacteria; phylum Pseudomonadota; class Alphaproteobacteria; order Rhizobiales; family Beijerinckiaceae; genus Allobosea. The sequence goes on from JAKFWE010000101.1 coordinate 6,178, forward strand.
CGGACTGGATCATTCGCGCGCGATGGCTCGCGAGCAGGACCAGTTCGAAGCGGTTGTCGACCTTGTCGATGCAGTCTTCAACGGTGACGCGAGCCATGGCGCGGCTCCTTCCGGTCTTTGCGATAGGATGGGAGAATGTCGGCTGCGCATACAGGCAATGGCGCCGCGATGCAAGATTTCGCTTCGCGGCGCGGCCTGGCCCTGCGTCAGCTTCCCCGCAGCCGCGAGACCAGCTCCTCCAGCCCCGGCTCGCGGCGCGGCCCGCCTTCCGGCGTCGATCCGGCCATCGCCGGCAACTCGGCCGGCGGCAGCGTCGCGAAGCGCATGCGCATGGCCGTCGCCACGCCTTCGCCGAAGGCGATCGCCTCGCGATTGCCGATCGAGGACAGGAAGTTGATCGTGCTCGCCGAGGCGTCGGCGATCGCGGCGCGGATGATCTGCTGGTCGCGGTCGTTCGCCAGGCGCATCGCGAAGATCGTCGAGCACTGCGACAGGATGGTCGGGTCGAGTTCCCCCGGCCGCTGCGTCACCACCCCGAGATAGGCGCCGTATTTGCGCCCTTCCTTGGCGATCCGGGCGATCGCCTGGCGGGTCGGCGCGAAGCCGAGCGCGTGGTCGGAGGGCACATAGCGATGCGCCTCCTCGCACAGCAGCAGGATTTCATAGCCGCCCTGGCTGCCCATCGCGAGATTGAAGGCGATGCGCGCGAGCACCGAGGCGACGGCGTTGACCACCTCCGACGGCAGGCCGGCGAGCTGGAACACCGTGATCGGCCGGCCATATTGCGGAATGCGGAAGATGTGGCCGACGACCGGCGCCATGCTCTCGATCATGTTGGCGCGCGCGAACATGAACTGATAGCGCGGATCGGCGTAGAGGCCCTCGATGCGGACTTTCAGGGAGCGCAGCGAGGCCCGCGGAAACCTAGCCTCATGCAGGCCGACCAGTTCGTCGATGGCCGCCAGCGCATCGACGATCCGGTAGGGTGCGGGCAGATCGGCCGGTATCGGCGCGCCGTCGGCGCCGCGCCGCGGCGCGCCGGGATCGAGCGGGCGCTTCAGAACGGTCGCGTTGAGGTCGCGCGAGATATCCTGGTTCGCCGGCATGCGGTAGCGCCCGCGCGCCATCGCGATGACTTCACGCAGGATGTCGTTCTCGTCGTCGAGCGCCGGGCGGCCGCGAAACACGACGTCGGAGAACTCCTCGAACTGGAACATCCAGAATGGCAGGTCGAGCCCTGCGGCGTCGATCGTCAGGGCCGCGTCGGGAAAGGCGTGCGCATATTCGTTGTGCGGATCGAGAACCAGCACCCTCAGCTTAGGTCGGGCCTGGATCGCCTTGCGCAGCAGCAGCGCCACCGCGCTCGACTTGCCGACGCCCGTCGTTCCGACCAGCGCGAAATGCCGGGACAGCATCGCGTCGATGCTGATCGTCGCCGGAATGCTGGAATCCTGCGTCAGGGCCCCGATCGCGACGCCGGCCCTCGCCCCGAGATCGTGGATCACCGCAAGATCGCCGGCGCGGATGCGGTGCGCCGCCGCCCCGATCGGCGGATAGATCGAAATGCCATTGCGGAAGATCGCCTTGTCGCGAGCCCCTTCGACGACCTCGCCGAGCAGCTCGACTTCGACATGCACGGCGTTTTCCGAGTTGTCCTCCCAGACCGGCTTGACCGCGCGCATCTCGTAGACGAGGCCGACGACTCGGGTCGCGCCGAGGTTGATCGAGATCATCTTGCCGATCGCCCAGGCGTCCGGGCTCGCGCCGCCGCTCTCCAGCGTCGCGCTGATCGTCGCGCGCGCGCCGCTGCAGGCGACGACGCGGCCGAGCACGCGGTCGGTGGGCTGCAAGGGGTCGCGCCGGTCGGGCGCGGCGTCACGCTCGTGAGAGCCGCTCTTCACTGCAAGCTGCACGTCTGGCCCATCCGCTGCCATGGCTTTGATCCGAGGAGCCTAGGACGCAGCGGTTACCGTTTGACTGACGCGCGCCCGCGACCGGCCAGAGCCGTCGGATGCGGTTAGCAAATCGCCAATGTTTCGGGCCGGCCCCCGCGTTTCGCGCATGCGGCCGCCCCGTCCGCCGGGCGGGCGCGGGAGGCATCAGCGGCTCTGCTCGCGCCGATCAATCTTCGTGACTTGAGGGCGCCCCGGCAGCGGGCTATCCAGCGCTGGACGAAGGGGGGGCGCGCGATGCCGGCAGGCCGCTTGAGACTTGGCGTGAACATCGATCACGTCGCGACCGTCCGCAACGCCCGCGGCGGCGCGGGGCCCGATCCGGTGCGCGCCGCGCAGCTCGCGATCGCGGCCGGCGCCGATGGGATCACCGCCCACCTGCGCGAGGACAGACGCCATGTCCGCGACGCCGACATGGAGCGGCTGGCGGCGGAACTGACCAGGCCGCTGAATTTCGAGATGGGGGCGACCGACGAGATGATCGCGCTCGCCGCGAGGCTCAAACCGCACGCCGCCTGCCTCGTGCCGGAAAAGCGCGAGGAGCGCACCACGGAGGGCGGGCTCGACGTCGTCGGGCAGCACAATGCGCTGGCTCCGCGCATCGAGATGCTGCGCGCCGCCGGCTGCCGCGTTTCGCTGTTCATCGAGGCCGACGAGGCGCCGATCGCCATGGCGGCTCGCCTGGGCGCGCCGGTGGTGGAGTTGCACACCGGAAGCTGGTGCCACGCGGTCGCCGACGGCGACGACGCCAGGGCTGAGGCCGAGTTCCGGCGCCTGCGGCATGGCGCGGCCTTCGCCGCCTCGCTGGGTCTCGAGGTCCATGCCGGCCATGGGCTCGACTACCGGACGGCGCGCCGGCTCGCGGGCGTCGCCGCGTTCGTCGAGTTCAACATCGGTCATTTCCTGGTCGGCGAGGCCATCTTCGTGGGCCTGCCGCAGGCGCTGGCCACCATGCGGCAGGCCATGGACGAAGGCCGCGCCGCCGCGTAAAGCCGGCCGATGATCCTCGGAATCGGCTCCGATCTCTGCGACATCGACCGCATCGCCCGCTCGCTCGAGCGCTTCGGCGAGCGCTTCACGCACCGTATCTTCACCGAGGGCGAACGCCGGAAATCGGACCGGCGCGCGGCCCGCGCCGCCTCCTACGCCCGCCGCTTCGCCGCCAAGGAGGCCTGCGCCAAGGCGCTCGGCACCGGCCTGCGCGCCGGCGTGTTCTGGCGCGACATGGAGGTGGTCAACCTGCCGGGCGGCGCGCCGACATTGCGGCTGAGCGGCGGCGCGGCCGCGCGCCTGGCCGGGATGCTTCCAGCGGGCCACGAGGCGGTGATCCATGTCTCGCTGACCGACGACCCGCCGATGGCGCAGGCCTTCGTGGTGATCGAGGCGCGGCCCCTGCGCTAGCGCCTGAAGGCGTCCGGCCAGAAGCCGCCGCGCTCCAGCATGACGATCAGCACGATCACGGCCAGCGTGGCGGCGAGGGTCACGAGCCTGGCGTTCCATGGCGCGCCACGGCCGATGAGCCAGATCAGCGTCACGCCGGCGAGGACGGGGATCAGGATTTCCATGACGCCAGCCTAGCCGATCCGCAGCGTCGATGCACCTGTCGGGCGAGCCGATGGGGAACAGAACGCCTTTGGCGACGTTCCTCGACAGACCGTCGGCGCCCGGAGCGCCGGCTCGGCCAGCAACCCCGAAATCTCCAGGAGGAGCAAGGCAATGGGTCTGTTTTCCAAGGATATCAAGACGATGGACGATCTCTTCGTCCACACCCTGCAAGACATCTATTATGCCGAGCAGCAGATTCACAAGTCGCTGCCGAAGATGATCGAGAAGGCGACCGAGCCGGCGTTGAAGCAGGGTCTCGAGGCGCATCGCGGCGAGACCGCCGGGCATATCAAGCGCCTCGAGCAGGTGTTCAGGCAGCATGGCGCGGAGGTGAAGGCGGTGAACTGCCCCGCCATCGACGGAATCCTGGAGGAGGCCGACGAACTCGCCGGCGAAATCGCCGACAAGAAGGTGCTCGACGCCGGCATCATCGCCGCCGCGCAGGCCGTGGAGCATTACGAGATCACGCGCTACGGCACGTTGGTGGCCTGGGCCAAGCAGCTCGGCCGGGCCGATTGCGCCGCCTTGCTGCAGCAGAATCTCGACGAGGAATTCGCGGCCGACGGCAAGCTCACCAAGCTTGCGGAGGGCGGCGTGAACCGCAAGGCCGCCTGACGACGGGGGCGCGTCACGACAGCGACGCCGCCGCGGCCATGCCGTGGCGGCGTTTGTCCGCGCCGATCCCGCGGCTCCGCGGCTCAGACCGGATTCCCGGGATCGCCGGGCGGCACGACGGGCGGCTTGTCCTTGCGCAGGCCGCGCGCCCAGAAGGCCGCCGCCGCCAGCCCGAACGGGATGGCGGCGATCAGCATCAGCGCGAGGATCCAGCTGTCGATCGGCGTGGCTCCGGTTGCCGGTCGCTTCAGGCGGACGACGCCGGCGCGGCGGATTTCCGCTTCGCGGCTTTCGGCTTGACCTCCGGCGGCGGCTCGGCCGCGGCCCGGGCGAGGCGCAGCGCCTTCAGGGCGTCGATCTTCTTGCGCGCGGCGGCCTCCTCGGCGGCGATGCGACCGCTGGATTTCTGCTTTTCGCGCGGCGCTTCCTGCACGCTGTGAACGTCATGCCAGGCGCGCGGCCCGCGAGATTCCCCTGCCATCATCTTCTCCTGTCGACGAACGGACGACTGTCGCGGAGCTTACGCCCGAATGCCGCGCCATGCGAGCGGACATCGCGCCAGGCTTCGGCCGGCGCCCGTCAGAACAGCAGCGTCGCCCCCGAAGCCGCCAGCACCGCCCCCATCATCCGCCGGAACGCCTTGTCGTCGAGTCTGCCATAGAGGCGCCAGCCCAGCCAGGTTCCCAGCGCCAGCGGCGGCAGGGCGAGGGCGAGCAGCAGCAGGCCGAAGGCATCCACCGCGACGAAGCCGAGCAGCGCGATGGTCACGACATTGGCGATCAGGATGAAGGGCTGGTAGACCCCGCGCGCCGTCTCCTTCGGCCAGCCGCGCAACTGCGTCCAGATCGTCGGGAGCACGCCGGAATAGCCGGCGAGTCCGCCCAGGACGCCGCCGAGCAGTCCGACCGTCCCATCGGCCATCCGGCCGCCGTGACGCAACGCCGGCAGGCGCGGCGCCGCCAGCGCATAAAGCCCGTAGACCAGCAGGAACGCTCCGATGGCGAGCTTGATCGCGCCGAGATCGGCATGGGCGAGCGCCGCCACGCCGATCGGCACTCCGATGACGCCGCCGAGCGCGAAGGGCCTCAGCCTGCCCCAGTCGATCTGCCGGCGCATCGGCCAGACCAGGGTGGTGTGGATCAGCGTCGCGCAGACCACGGCGAGCATGGTGGTGTGCAGCGGCGAGAGCGCATGCAGCCAGATCGCCGAGGCCGCCAGCGCGAAGGCGAACCCCGCCCCGCCGGCCGCGATCGCGCCGACGAAGGCTCCGAGCCAGAGCACGGCCAGGATCTGCGGCGTCAGCCCGGCGAGCAGGCTCATGATGCGGCCGGCATCGCGTTCAGATCACTTCCTGCGTCTTGTCGTCGGTCTCGCCATAGCGCCGCAGCGTGGCTGGCCGGGTCCCGGCGTAGAGCGCTTCGATTCCCGGCGCGATTCTGGCGTTCTCACGCTCGAACAGGCTCTGCCCGGTCAGGTCGCTCTCGACCAGGAAGGGCCCGAAGCGCGCGACGTCGAGCACCCAGACCGCCTGCGCCAGACCGAGTTCCTCGCGCCAGTAGACGCCCGGCACCGCCTTGATGCCGCGGCCGAGCAGCGCGCCGGTGCCGTAGCCGACGGTGGTCAGGTAGATCGCAGTGTTGGGCACGAAGACCTCGCGATAGACCTGCGAGGTCATGCCGCCCTTGCCTATGATGATGTTGCAGCCCGACAGCCTGAACCAGCCGTCGAGCCATTTGGCGAAGCGGAAC
>JAKFWE010000333.1 GCA_021732895.1 Allobosea sp.
GAAAGGTGTCGGCCTGGCCGGTCTCGTCTAACGCCATCACCACCACCGCCGCGCCGTAGTTGCGGCAGATGCGGGCCTGCTCGAGGAAGGCTTCCTCGCCCTCCTTCATCGAGATCGAGTTGACGATCGGCTTGCCCTGGATCGTCTTCAGCCCGGCCTCGATGACATGGAATTTCGAGGAATCGACCATGATCGGAACCCGGCTGATGTCCGGTTCGGAGGCGACGAGATTGCAGAACTCGGTCATCGCCTTCTCGGAATCGAGCAGGCCCTCGTCCATGTTGATGTCGATGACCTGCGCGCCATTGGCGACCTGGTCGCGCGCCACGTCGAGCGCGGCGGCGTAGTCGCCGTCCTTGATCAGCTTCCTGAACCTGGCCGAGCCGGTGACGTTGGTGCGCTCGCCGACATTGACGAAGGGAATCGTCTCGTCGAGCGTGAAGGGCTCCAGCCCGGCCAACCGCAGGTGGCGCCTGATCTCCGGCACGGCGCGCGGCGCCTTGCCGGCGACGGCCTCGGCGATGGCGCGGATATGCTCGGGCGTGGTGCCGCAGCAGCCGCCGACCATGTTGACCAGTCCCGCCTGCGCGAACTCGCCGAGCATCGAGGCCGTGGCCTCGGGCCGCTCGTCGTAGAGGCCGAACTCGTTGGGCAGGCCGGCATTGGGATAGGCGCAGACCAGCGTGTCGGCGACGCGCGACAGATCCTTGATATGGGCGCGCATCTCGCGCGCGCCGAGCGCGCAGTTGAGCCCGACCGTGAGCGGCGCGGCATGGCGGACGGCGTTCCAGAACGCCTCCGTGGTCTGGCCCGACAGCGTGCGGCCCGACAGGTCGGTGATCGTGCCCGAGATCATCACCGGCAGGCGGACGCCCTTCTCGCGATAGACGTGCTCCATCGCGACGATCGCGGCCTTGGCGTTCAGCGTGTCGAAGATCGTCTCGATCAGCAGCAGCTCGGCCCCGCCCTCGATCAGCCCGCGCACCTGCTCGGCATAGGCATCGCGCACCTGATCGAAGGTGACGGCGCGGTAGCCGGGATTATTGACGTCGGGCGAGAGCGAAAGCGTGCGGTTGGTCGGCCCGATCGCGCCGGCGACGAAGCGACGGCGGCCGTCCTCCCGCTGCGCGATGGCGGCGGCCTCGCGCGCCAGCCGCGCGGCGGCGACGTTCAGTTCGTGGACGAGCCCCTCCATGCCGTAATCGGCCTGGGCGATCGAGGTGCCGGAGAACGTGTTCGTCTCGGCGATATCGGCGCCGGCGCGGAAATAGGCGAGATGGATGTCGCGCAGCGCCTCGCCCTGGGTCAGCGCGATCAGATCGTTGTTGCCCTTGAGGTCATGGCCCCAGTCCCTGAAGCGCTCGCCCCGGAAATCAGCTTCCGACAGCTTCAGATCCTGGATTTGCGTGCCCATCGCGCCGTCGAGCACGAGGATGCGCTCGGATGCGGCCCGGCGTAGCGCAAGCGCGATCTCGGCGCCGTCGACGGGGGTGGGGGTGAAGTCGGACATCGTCACGCTTTCATGGGGCTCAAAAGATCAGTGCTTGCCTTCGAGCGCGGCCAATCGCTTCTCGAAAGCTTCCATTCGCTCTTCGACCTCGGCAACCGCGTACCTACCCAGGACAGATTCGCCGAAAGCAGCCTGCCGGACGCTTTCAAGCCGCTTCTTCAACTCGGCCATGTCCGATCGCATCTCTTCACGAAAAGCCGCGCCCTCCGCTCGCATCTCGCGCAGCATCGGAAGAATGAGATCGCTAGGCTCTGCCATTTTCATCGCCCTCCAACAAACGCCCCTCATCATATGGGCATTCGTTCGGAATCCATCACTCCGCCGCCGCGGCCTGCGCCGCCGACCGCTCCGGCTTCAGCCCGAGGAGATGGCAGATCGCATAGACCAGGTCGGCCTTGTTCATCGTGTAGAAATGCAGATCGGTCGCGCCGCGGTCGATCAGGTCGAGCGCCTGCTCGGCGCAGACGGCGGCCGCCACCAGCCGCCGCGTCGCGGCGTCCTCCTCCAGCCCCTCGAAACGGTCGGCCAGCCATTGCGGCACGCTCGCCCCGGTTTTGCGGGCGAAACTGGCGGTCTGCCTGAAATTCTGCACCGGCACGACGCCCGGCAGGATGGGAATGTCGATCCCGGCTGCGCGCACCTTGTCGAGATAGCGGAAATAGACGTCGTTATCGAAGAAGAACTGGGTGATCGCCCGCGTCGCGCCGGCGTCGACCTTCTTTTTCAGCGCGTCGATGTCGGCGTCGAGCGAGGCGGCTTCCGGATGCTTTTCGGGATAGGCCGAGACCGTCACCTCGAAATCGCCGATGCGCTTGAGGCCGGCCACCAGGTCCGAAGTCTGATGGTAGCCTTGCGGATGCGGCTCGTAGACCGCGCCGAGCCCGCCGGCCGGGTCGCCGCGCAACGCCACGACATGGCGCACGCCGGCCTCCCAGTACGAGCGGATCACCGCATCGACCTCGTCGCGCGAGGCGGAGACGCAGGTCAGATGCGCCGCCGGCCGCAACCCGGTCTCCTCGACCATGCGCTTGACGGTGGCGTGCGTGCGTTCGCGGGTCGAGCCGCCGGCGCCATAGGTCACGGACACGAAGGACGGACCGAGCGGCTCGAGCCGGCGCACGCTCTCCCAGAGCGCGACCTCCATCTCCTCGTTCTTCGGCGGGAAGAACTCGAACGAAACCTTGGGTCGGCGCGAGCCGTGCCGGCTGGGGCGAAAAGCGTTCATCAGGCCACCTCGAAACGGGATTCGCGCAAAGGACGGTCGACCTGCCGGCGGCCGTCGCGCCCGCGCCAGAGCATCACGGAAAGCTGGCCGGCGCCGCCGCCGGCCGCGGTGATCTCATCCGCGAGATCGCAGACGAGACCTGCGTCCGTGAGCCAGCCGGCGATCTGCGCCCGCGCGAAACCGAGCCGGCGATGCGCGTGCTCGGAGCGCAGGAACTCCATCTCGTGGGGCGCGAAATCCACCACCAGCAGCCTCCCGCCCGGCGACAGCATCGCGGCCGCCTCCCGCAGCGCCCGGCCGGGATCGTCGAGAAAATGCAGCACCTGGTGAATGATCACGCAGTCGAAGGCGCCGCGTGGAAACGGCAGCGCGTTGATGTCGCCCTGGCGCAGTTCGACGCGGGACAGCCCGGCCTTCTCCAGATTGGCGCGCGCCACCGCGAGCATGGCGTGGTTGGCGTCGACGCCGACGGCCCGGCCGAAAAGCGGCGCGATCTTCTCCAGCATCCGGCCCGTGCCGGTGCCGAGGTCGAGCAGCGCTCCCGGCGCGCCCTCGCCGACCGCCGCCGCGACCGCCGCCTCGACCGCCTCGTCGGAGACATGCAGGCTGCGCAGCCGGTCCCAGTCCCCCGCCACGCGGGCGAAATAGCCCTGGGCCGCCTCGGTCCGGGCGGCGCGCACCGCCGCCAGCCGCTCGCGATCGGCGCTCAGCGCCGGATCGCCGGGATCGAGCCATGCGGCCAGCCCGGTGGCGAAGGCGCCGCCGGCATCGGCCTCGTCGAGGCGAAAGAAAGCCCAGGCCCCCTCGCGGGAACGCCGGACCAGCCCCGCCTCGGCCAGGAGCTTGAGATGGCGCGAAATGCGCGGCTGCGACTGGCCCAGGATGTCGGTGAGGTCGGAAACCGACAGTTCTCCCTCGGCCAGCAGCGCCAGAATCCGCAGGCGCGTCTCCTCCCCGGCGGCGCGCAGCGCCGCGAGCAGTGAGGGCGAGGAAAGCTGTGGCGACAACCAAGGCTCCGGAGGCGAGAAGAAAGATATAAAGATATCTTTATGTCATTTCACCGCGATGCGCAAGTCCGGACTGCGGTCGGCCGTGGCGATGGCCCGCTCCAGCGCGCCGAACAGGCGCGGATCGCCGGACTGCGCCACGTTGAAGCGCAGGAAGCGGCCAGCCGTTTGCGCGAGGCTGAAGGCGTTGCCCGGGGCCAGCACGATGTTCTGCGCCAGCAGGGTCTGGGCCATCCTCGCCGCGTCGAGCCCGCCCGGCAGCGCGCACCACAGGAACATGCCGCCGCGCGGAACGAGCCAGGGCTCGACGCCGATCGCGGAAAGCCGGTCCGCCGTCTCGGCCATGGCGCGCGACAGGCGCGTCCGCAGCCCCTCCATGTGCCTGCGATGGCCGCCATCGATGAGCATGGCGAGCACCAGTTCGGCGCCGAACCGGCCCGCGCCGAAGGAGGTCGCGATCTTAAGGTCGAGCAGCCCCTCGATCCAGTCGCGCCGCGCCGCGATGAAGCCGCAGCGCACCGAGGCCGACAGGGATTTGGAGAAGCTGCCGATCTGGACCACCCGGTCGAGCCCGTCGAAGGCGGCCAGGCGCGGCGCCGGCTCGGGCTCGAAATCGGCCAGGATGTCGTCCTCGACGATGGTCAGGCCGGACTGCTCGGCGAGCTTGAGCACGCGATGCGCGACGAGCGGAGACAGCGTGGCGCCGGTCGGGTTGTGCAGCGCCGAATTGGTGAGGTAGAGGCGCGGCTTGTGCTCGGCCAGCGCCTGCTCGAACAAAGCGATGTCCGGCCCGTGCGGCGTGTATGGCACGCCGACGATCCGCGCCCGATGCGCCCGCAGCAGCGCGTGAAAATTGAAATAGCAGGGATCGTCGACCAGCACGGCGTCGCCGGGCTCGATCAGGAAGCGGCAAAGCAGGTCGATCGCCTGCGTGCCCGACTCGGTCAGCATGATCTGGTCGGGAGCGGCCTCGACGCCGTGGCCGGCCAGACGCTGGGCGAGAAGACGCCGCAGCGGCGAAAGCCCTAGCGGCGTCCCGTATTCGGCCAGCGCGCCCGGCTCCGCCCGCGACAGCGTCCGCAGCGCGCGGCGCAGGGCCGGCTGAGGCATCCAGTCCGGCGGCAGCCAGCCGCAGCCTGGCTTCAGCGCCGCCTCGTCGGCCTCCAGCGACTGCCGCGACACCCAGAGCGGATCGACGGCGCGCTCCAGCCTCGGCCCGAGATCGGCGAGCGACAGCGGCGGCGCGTGGCCCGCGACGAAAAACCCGGCCCCGCGACGCGGCCGGATCGCGCCCTCGGCCGCCAGCCGGTCATAGGCCTCGACCACCGTCGATTTCGACACGCGCAACGACGCCGCCAGCGCCCGGATCGAAGGCAGCCTGGCGCCAGGCCCCAGCGTCCGGCCCGCGATGCGCGCCCTGACATGCGCCATGACGCGCGAAACGAGCGTGCCGGCGCCGCCCCCGCGCCCGCCGCCGCCTGACTGTATTGGATCAAACATCATGACAGTTTGCGCCGAATGTACTGGAGTGTCTCTGGATAATCGCCCGGAACCGTCCGATCCAGCGGAAAAGCGGGAGACCGGAATGGGCAAGGCGAAGAGCGGTCTGGCGAATGGCCTCGCCGGCGTGCTGATCTTCAGCGGCTCGCTGCCGGCGACGCGGATCGCGGTCGCGGATTTCGATCCGGTCTTCCTCACGGCGGTCCGCGCCGCCATCGCCGGCCTGCTCGGGCTGGCGCTCCTGCTGGTCCTGCGCCAGCCGCGCCCGGCGCGCGCCGATGTCGGCCCGCTCGTCACGGTCGCGCTCAGCGTCGTCATCGGCTTTCCGCTGCTGACGGCGCTGGCGTTGCAGCACGTCACCTCCGCCCATTCGATCGTCTTCATCGGCCTGCTGCCGCTCGCCACGGCCGGCTTCGGCGTGCTGCGCGGCGGCGAGCGTCCGCGCCCGGCCTTCTGGCTGTTCTCCTGCCTCGGCAGCCTGCTGGTTGTCGGCTACGCGCTGGCGCAGGGCTTCACGGCGACGCCGCGCGGCGACCTATTGATGCTGGCGGCTGTCGTGATTTGCGGCCTCGGCTATGCCGAGGGCGCCGGCCTGTCGCGCCGGCTCGGCGGCTGGCAGGTGATCTCCTGGGCGCTGCTGATCGCGCTGCCGGTCACGGTGGCGCTGGCGCTAGCGACCAGGCCGGCCACGCTGGCGACGATCGGCCCCGCCGCCTGGCTCGGCCTGGCCTATGTCTCGCTCTTCAGCATGCTGATCGGCTTCGTGTTCTGGTATCGCGGACTGGCCCAGGGCGGCATCGCCGCCATTGGCCAGTTGCAATTGCTCCAGCCCTTTTTCGGCCTGACGCTGGCTGGCCTGCTGCTGGGCGAGGCGGTCAGCCCCGCCATGCTGGCGGTCTGCGCCGCCGTCGCGGCCTGCGTCGCGGCGGCGCGACGCCTTGGCGCGCGGCCGGAAGCGACGCTCAGCCCCGCGGCCCCGGCGCGACCGGCGCAAGGACGATGACGGCGTCGCCACGCACGATCGGCCCCGCGACATCGACCGACAGCACGAGCCCGCGCAAATCGGCTGCGGCCGCGACGAAGGCGAGCTCGAGGTCCGGTCGCCCCACAGCGGCGGCGATCGAACGTCCGGACTGCCGGCAGGGCTTGTTGTAGGCCTCGACCCGCAGCACCGCGCCGCCATCGAACCGGCCCTTGCCGCCCCAGCAGCCGCCGAAGGCGAGACGGCTGCCGGGCGCGACGCCCGAGAAATGCGCCAGTCCGGCGATCAGGAGATTGGCGCCGATCCATTCCGGCCGCAGTTCGGGGATCGCCAGTCGCCGCGCCACCTCCGTCAACTCGGCGGGGCAGAGCGCCGAAATCTGGCGGTCGTTGCGCAGCACCGTGCCCCGCGCCAGCCAGGGTTCGCGCGCCCCGGAGCGGCGCGTCGCGCCGGCATGGACGTCGCCGACGACGCCGCCATGATCGACCGTGAGCACGTCCACGGCGACGCCGACGAAATGGAGCGGCGCGGATTTCGGGCCTCCGGCCCGGAACGCTCCGGCGACCACAGCGGGCGCAAAGTCGTCCGTCATCGCAGCGAGCCGGGCGCGATCGTCACGAATTCGATATGCCAAGCCGGATCAGAACAGTTGCAGCGAGCCCGCAGCCGTCTTGCCCCGTTCGGTTTTCAGTTCGAACGAGACCTTCTGTCCCTCGGTCAGCGTCATCAAGCCTGCTTCCTTGACGGCGGTGATATGGACGAAAACGTCCTTGCCGCCGTCATCAGGCTGAATGAAGCCGAAGCCCTTTTCGGTATTGAACCACTTCACGGTTCCGGTCGCCATCGCCGCATCCTCTGGAGCCAGGCATCTCGAGAGCCAGGCGTCGTGAACGCCCGGCGTATCGCCGGCCTCCGGATGCCAGGTCCGCATGCAAACGCCCGCATGCAGCGTCCTCGGGCCGAACCGGCTGAGGATTGACCGAAATCCGCGCCTTGTCGAGATCAAAGGGCAGGCATGCGCCGGACGCAGGCGATCAAGGTTTCGCCACGACGAATCCAGTCTGCTCGGCGGCCAGGGACGAGCCCCCGAGCCAGACCCGGATCTCGCCGGGATCGACGCCGTAGCGGCCGGAATCGTCGTGGGCGCCGAGGCGCGCGACCTCGAGCCTGAAGCGGACCGTCCGCGTCTCGCCCGGCGCCAGCGTCACCTTGCGAAAATCCTTGAGCTGTCGCAGCGGCCGCGAGCGGCTGGCCACCGGCTGGCGGATGTAGAGCTGCACCACCTCGGCGCCTTCGCGAGCGCCGGCGTTGGTCACGTCCACCGCGACCTCGACCGCGCCGTCCGGCGGCGCGCTTTGCCGATCGACGCGGGCGTTGGCGTAGGTGAAGCGGCTGTAGGACAGGCCGTGGCCGAACGGGTAGAGCGGCTCGTTCTTCTCGTCGATGTAGATCGACTCGTAGCGTTGGCGGATGATCTGCGGCCGGCCGGTCGGCAGCTGGTCGTAATGGACCGGAATCTGGCCGACCGAGCGCGGGAAGCTCATCGGCGTGCGCCCCGATGGATTGACCCTGCCCGTCAGCACGTCGGCGATGGCCGTGCGCCCCTCCGTGCCGCCATGGAAGGTCTGCACGATCGCCGCGACATGCGCGTCGGCCCAGGTCAGAACCAGCGGCCGCCCCGTCGCGAGCACGAGCACCACCGGCTTGCCCGTCGCCACCAGCGCCTCGAGCAGCTCCTGCTGCACGCCCGGCAGCCCGAGCTCGGCGCGCGAGGCCGCCTCCCCCATGAACTCGCAGTCCTCGCCCAGCATGGCGACGATGAGGTCGCTCGCCGCCGCCATCCGCACCGCCGCCGCCTTGTCGGCGAACTCCGTGCCGCAGTTCTTCGTGAAGGCGGCCTGGTAGTTCAGCGATGTTCCGGCGGGCAGCCGCTCCCGCAGCGCGTCGGGCAACGACTGGACGATGCGCCGGCCGAGCCCGGCCGGGTCGGTCCAGACCCGCTCGTCCTCGGGCACGGCCATCGCGCCGATGACCGCGACCGACCTGACCGAAGGCGAGATCGGCAGCGTCCCGGCGTCGTTCTTCAGCAGAATGACGCTCTCCTGCGCCGCCCGCAGCGCGACGTCACGCGCGCCCTGCGTCTGCATCAGCGCCGGTGCGGCGGCGGGATCGACATCCGGGCGCTCGAACAGGCCGAGATGGAACTTGACCCGCAGCACCCGGCGAACCGCCTCGTCCACGGCAGCGAGAGGCACGCGGCCGGCCGCCACCTCGCCGGCGAGATGCTTGTGATAGACGCCCGACATCATGTCCATGTCGATGCCGGCGAGCAGCGCCTTGCGCGCCGCCTCGGCGTCGTCCTTCGCGACGCCGTGCAGCCGCAGCTCGGTGATCGAGCCGAAATCAGAGACGACGAAGCCCCTGAAACCCCAACTTCCGCGCAGTAGATCGGTCAGCATGCCGCGATGGGCCGTCGCCGGCACGCCGTTCAGCGCGTTGAAAGCGGCCATCGCCGTCATCGCGCCGGCCGCGAAAGCCGCCTTGAACGGCGGCAGATGCAGATCGTGCAGCTGGCTCGTCGGGATCCAGGTCGAGTTGTAGTCGCGCCCGCCCTCGACCGCGCCATAGCCGACGAAATGCTTGACCGTCGTGGCGACGCCGCCGCGATGATAGCCGCGCGTGCGCGCCGCCGCGACGACGGAGGCGAAATGGGCGTCCTCGCCCGCGCCCTCGAGCACGCGGCCCCAGCGCGGGTCACGCGACATGTCGACCATCGGCGCGAAGGTCCAGTTGACGCCGGCCGCCAGCGCCTCGCGGCCCGTCCAATAGGCCGCCTGCTCGATCAGCTCGGGATTCCAGGTCGCCGCCTGGCCGAGCGGCAGCGGGAAATAGGTCGAGAAGCCGTGCACGGCGTCCAGCCCGATGATCAGCGGGATTTTCAGCCGCGAGCGCCGCGCCGCCTGCTGGACCTCCAGGATTTCCTGCGGCGCGACGAAGTTCATCACCGCGCCCATCTCGCCCGTGGCGATCAGTTCGGGCTGGAAGCCGTCGCCGCGCCCGGTCAGATGCAGTTGTCCGATCTTCTCGGCCAGCGTCATCCGCGCCAGCAGCGCCTCGACGCGCCGCTCGATCGCGGCCGCTTCCGCCCCGCTTTTCCAGGCGACCTGCTGCTGCGCCAGGACAGGCGGCGCGAAAGCCGGCGCCGTCAGGCACGACAACAGGCAGGCAGCGACGAGCCGCAGGATCATTGACACATCTCGCAAGCTGGAGCGCGGCAGGCGGCCAGCCCCTACAGGATCGACCCGCCCCGCTCAACCGCTGCATCGCCGCGACAGCCTGAACGCTGTGTGAAGGCCCGCGGCCCGGCCGCGCTCATGTTGCCACCCGCAGCGTTCCATGCGACCGAATCCGCAAAACCAAGCCTGGAGGCGACGAACGATGGCCCAGCCCCTGACGATCGAGGACCTCCGCGTGATGGCGAAGCGCCGCGTGCCGCGGATGTTCTACGACTATGCGGATTCAGGCGCCTGGACCGAGAGCACCTATCGCGCCAACGAGACCGATTTCCAGAAGATCAGGCTGCGCCAGCGCGTGGCCGTCGACATGACGAACCGCACGCTGGAATCGACCATGATCGGCGAAAAAGTGAGCATGCCGGTCGCGCTCGCGCCGACCGGGCTCACCGGCATGCAGCACGCCGACGGCGAGATCCTCGCCGCCCGCGCCGCTCACAAGGCCGGCGTGCCGTTCACGCTCTCGACGATGAGCATCTGCTCGCTGGAGGACGTCGCCAACCATGTCGGCCAACCCTTCTGGTTCCAGCTCTACGTGATGAAGGACCGCGACTTCATTTCCCGGCTGATCCAGCGCGCGAAGAAAGCCGGCGTCACCGCGCTGGTGCTGACGCTCGACCTGCAGATCCTCGGCCAGCGCCACAAGGACATCCGCAACGGACTTTCGGCGCCGCCCAAGCCGACGCTGATGAACCTGATCGACCTTGCGTTCAAGCCGCGCTGGTGCCTCGGCATGCTCGACACGCCGCGCCGCTCCTTCGGCAACATCGTCGGCCACGTCACCGGCGTCGCCGACATGTCCTCGCTCTCCTCCTGGACCTCGTCCCAGTTCGACCCCAAGCTGAACTGGGACGACGTCAAGTGGATCAAGGACCAATGGGGCGGCAAGCTGATCCTGAAGGGCATCCTCGACGCCGAGGACGCCGGGATGGCGGCCGATAGCGGCGCCGACGCGATCATCGTCTCCAACCATGGCGGCCGCCAGCTCGATGGCGCGCTGTCCTCGATCGAGGCGCTGCCGGCCATCGTCGACGCCGTCGGCGGCAGGATCGAGATCCTGTTCGACGGCGGCATCCGCTCGGGTCAGGACGTCATCAAGGCGCTGGCGCTCGGCGCGCACGGCGTCTTCATCGGCCGCGCCTTCCTCTACGGCCTCGGCGCGATGGGCGAGGCCGGCGTCACCGCCTGCCTCGATATCATCAGGAAAGAGCTCGACATCACCATGGCGCTGTGCGGACTGCGCGACGTCCGCGACATCGACGGGCGCATCCTCGTGGATGGCGACAGGCAGAGGCGGCTCAACCGAGGCTAGCAATCCCGTCGGTGCAACGGCTCGACTCGGGCCCGCCGCTGACGCAAAGTCACGTCGGACGCGCGGGGTTCGTTGGCGGAGGTCGGGATGAGCATCACCGCATCGGTCGGGATCGGCGGAGCCAATTACAAGGCCGACACGATCCTGGTTCAGGGTCTGCTCAATCCCCACGCCACCAAGATCGGCGTCGCGCCGCTTGTCGTCGATGGCATCTGCGGGGCGCTGACCAAAGGCGCCATCCAGCGCTACCAGCAGGTCGTGATGAAGGTCGCCAAGCCCGACGGGCTGGTGCAACCCGGTTTCCAGACCATAGCCTCGCTGCTGGCGGCTGCGCCCGCCGGAGGCGCGATCACCGCGACGCGAAATGTGGTCAAGCTGAAGGAGGCCAACTTCGTCAAGGTGCCGAAGGTGTTCGATCCTGCCGACGGCACGGAGCAGGACGCCCTCACCGCCTTTGACTACGAATTGCCAGACAAGGGCTCGCGCATGGTCGGCGCGGAATTCGCGCTTGCAGTTCCCAACGTCATTCTTGTCTGGCCGAAGGCAAAAATGCGGATTGGCGCCGTGATAACGCCGGGGCTGCTCGCCCACGAGCAGTTCCACTACGATCTCGGCTTTGTCCTCGCACGCGCTTTCGCCCATCAACTGACGACCGCGCGCGCGCCATCCTATGCGGCGCTGGTGACGATCTATGCGAACCTCGAGAAGCTGCATTTCGTCACGCGCGAGAAACTGATCCAGCAGCGCTACGACATCGACACGCATCATGGCGGCAACGCGCATTACCAGAAAATCTGGCTCGACCGCATGGCGGCCTGCATCGCCAATCCGAAGGCCAATCAGATCGGCGGGTTCTGGCTTTGAGGGGCTTACGGGAGGCCGCGGCAGGACGCTGCCGGACCAGAGCGGACGGCGGGCGGGCCGATACGCGTCAAACCCGCAGGATCGGGACCTCATAGTCGGCGAGCCGGCGATCGGACGTCACGAGAGTCAGCCCACGTGCTAGAGCACGCTTCATTTACACGGAAGCGTAGCCTGCATTGACGAGGTAGTTTGCGCATTCGTCTGGCGAGACGAGCTGGAGCAGATCGCCGAGCTTTCGCCATGTCGCCTCGACGGTTCTGGCTTC
>JAKFWE010000030.1 GCA_021732895.1 Allobosea sp.
TGACGACGCCGCCAGCTCGAGGAAGGTCGCGATCACGCCGGCCAGGAACAGCAGCCCCTGTTCGCGCACGTCGCGGCGGCTCGCCTGCGCCAGCTGCGTGAAGACGACCGCCTTGATGAACAGGACCGGCAGCACGCAGGGCATCAGATTGAGGATCAGCCCGCCCGCGAAGGCGAAGAGCAGCGCGGCCCATAGCGTCAGGTCGGCGCCCTCGACAGGCAGCGGCAGCACCGGCGTGGCCGGGCGCGCCGCCGTCGTCGCGCCCGAAGCCGCGAGCAGCGCCGGCGCAGCCTCGGCGGTGATCGACAGCGCGCGGGCGAGCCCGTTTTCCCTGAAGGTGACGACGCCGCCCTGTTCGGCGCCGTCGAGCTTGAACGCGCCCGATCGCGCGAGCTTCAGGCTCACGCCCTCGGCCGCCGGGCTCGCCGGCTGCGGCGCTGCATGGTCGATCAGCGTGTCGGACAGCGGAAAGAAGCGCAGGTCGGTCGCCGCCTGGCTCAGTCCCGGCAGGGACAGCGCCAGCGCCTCGCCTTCGCCGGTCAGCCGCGCCCTGAAGCCCGCCGGCTGCGGCAAGGCCGCCCGCGCCGCCTCGATGCGCGAATGGGCGGCCTCGGCGATCACGCTCTCGGCCGAAACCGGCAGGTCGAGCGCGAAGGAGCCCTCCTCGGGAATGCAGATCTTCTCGCAGACCAGCCAGGTCGCGTTGGCCTTCAGGCTCAGCGTCTCGCCCGGCCTGGCGTCGCCGGGGACCGCGATCTCGACCGGCAGCAGAACCGTGCCCTCGAAGCCGAAATTGACCAGCGGCTCGACCGGCAGCGCCTTGGGCGCTGGCCACTGGATCGGGCCCGCGCTCGCTCCGGGCGTCAGCACCCACTCGATCTTCGTGGCCTCGCCGGAGTCGCCGGGATTTTGCCAGTAGGTGTGCCAACCCGGCGCGATCTTCTGCACCAGCGCGATCTGGAAGCGCTCGCCGGGCTGAACCGCGTCGCGGCTCGAAAGCAGCGTCGCGACGACGCGCGGGGTCGAGACGGGCGCCGATTCGGCGGCGACGGCGGGGCCGCCGAAAAGCGCCGGCGCAAGCAGCGTCAACGCGAGCAGGGCTGCTTTCGGCAGGGCCGCTTTCGGGAAGCCGGTCTCGGAGCGCTGAGGCATGAAGTCCAGTTTTCCATAGCGGGAAGTCGCCGCCTCATTGCCGTAAATCGTCATTCGGCGCCAATGACAAGCAGTTGATGCTCGGGAAATCCGGTCAATTTCGGGCGGAGCCGCAGAACGGCGAACGCGCCATCATCTCGCCGCCTCGGGCGCTATAGCTGCGCAGCCGATTCCGCCCGCGAGACCGTCCCGATGACCGCATCCCTTTCCGTCCTCGCCCCCTCCCATGTCGCCGTCGTCACCGGAGCGGCGTCCGGGATCGGCTTCGCCGCGGCGCGCCGGTTCGCCGGGCTCGGCATGAAGCTCGCGGTGGCGGACCATGACGAGGCGGCGCTCAAGGCGGCCGGTCAGGTTCTGGCCACGCTGGTCGGAGACGAGAACGTGCTCGCCGTGACGACGGACGTGTCGCGGCTCGATGACGTCAGCGCCCTGCACGATCAGGTGCTGGCGCGCTTCGGCGCGGTGCATCTCCTGATGAACAATGCCGGCGTCCAGCCGGGCAGCGCGATGTTCGGGCCGCGCGAGCGCTGGGAGCGCATCCTGTCCGTCAATCTCGGCGGCGTGGTCAACGGTACGCAGGTCTTCGCGCCGGGGATGGTCGCGTCGGGCGAACCGGGGCTGATCATCAACACCGGCTCGAAGCAGGGCATCACCACGCCGCCGGGCGATCCGGCCTATAACGTCTCGAAGGCGGGGGTGAAGGCCTTCACCGAGGCTTTGCAGCATGAGCTGCGCGAGACGCCGGGCTGCATGGTCTCGGCCCATCTGCTCATTCCCGGCTTCGTCTTCACGCCGCTGGCGGCGAAGGGCCGCACCGAGAGGCCGCCGGGCGCCTGGACGCCGGAGCAGACGGTCGACTTCATGATGACGTCGCTGGCGGCGGGGGATTTCTACATTCTCTGCCCCGACAACGACACCCCGCGCCGGCTTGACGAGATCCGCATGGCCTGGGCGATCGGCGACATCGTCGAGAACCGCCCGCCGCTGTCGCGCTGGCACACGGACCACGCGGCCGCGTTCAAGGCCCGCATCGAGGCCGGCTGACGCGTCAGCCGGCGAGACCCTTCAGTTCGCTGAGCGAGCCGATCGTCCAGTCGGCCTCATGGCCGAGATTCTCGGCCTGCATGCGCAGGGCCTTGAACATCGTCTTGGGGCCGATCACGCCTGCCGCGTTCAGTTCCTCCCGCAGGGCGGCCGGCGAGACGCGCTCGATCCGCGCCACCTTGAAGCCGAACGCCTTGGCGCCGGCGACGTCGAAGCCGTTGGACGAGACGAAGACGACCTCGTCGCGCGTCACGCCGAGTTTCTGCTCGACCTGCTCGTAGCTGCGCGGATCGGGTTTGAAGATCTTCTTTCCATCGACGCTGAGCACGGCCTTCATCAGATCCTCGAAGCCGCTGTTGCGCACCAGCATCGCGAGCATTGCGGGGCTGCCGTTGGACAGGATGGCGCGGTCGTATCCGGCGAGCGCCTCCAGCGCGGCGCGCGCATCCGGATAGGGTTTCAGGTTGTTGTAGGCGTCGGCCAGCCGCTCGAACAGCTCCGGCGTCGCTTCCAGACCGAGGGTCTTGAGCGTGTAGGCGAGCGAATCCCGCGTCATCGCCCAGAAGTCCTGGTATTGCCCCATCAGCGAGCGCAGCCAGGTGTATTCGAGCTGCTTCTGCCGCCAGACCTGCGTGATGTAGTCGCCATGGCCGGGAAAGGCGGCGTCGGTCACGCCGGCGACCGACTGGACGTCGTAGAGCGTGCCATAGGCGTCGAAGACGAAGGCTTTGATGGTCATGCGGTCGGCCCTTTTCGGATGGGTGACATTAGCTCAGCGAAATGACGCTGGCGCAGAAAATCGCGGTCAGCACGAGGCAGGCCGCGGCGCGCGTTTGCGACAGCGCCGCGATGTCGGCGATCGCGCGCGTCGCCAGCGCCAGAAAGGCCAGCGCGCTGGCGAGGACGACCGCCGCCGCGATCGCCTGGCCCGATCCGGCGACGACCAGCGCCGCCGCCGGCGCGCCGATCCAGAGCGGCGGCAGCGCGCTCGCGAGCGCCCAGAGCACGCTCCAGAACGGCGCCCGCGCCCGGAACAGCCGCGTCATGGCGAAGAGCACGGCCCCGGCGCCGAACCACGACGCCGCGACGGCGCCGACGCCGCCCGCCGCGACATAGCCGAAGGCCTGTCCCGGAGAGAGCCCCGAGCCCGCCACGACATCGTGACGGGCCCAGTAGACGCCGAGGCTCCAGCTCAGCCCGAGCAGCAGAACGCCGAGACCGGCGAACTGCCGCGGCAGGGCGACCTGCGTCATCACCATGGCTGCAGCGCCCACCAGAGCACCGGCAGCCAGAGCGCGCACAGGATCAAGAGCCAGCCGGTCTCGCCATAGCGCTTGCCGGTCACGCTCGGCCAGCCATGCATGCCCTCCACCAGCGTCTGCGCATCGGCGCGCATCGTGGCGTCGACCTTGCCGGAGAACCTCTCCGCCGCGAGCGAAACCAGGATGGTGACGATGAAGCCGACGGGGACCGTCACCAGCGCGGCGGAGTAGCCGAGATTGGCGATCAGCCCCTTGCCGATGACGATCTGCGGGAAGACGTAGGGCGAGACCACGATGTAGAGCCCCCCGGCGATCGCGCTGCCGGCGAAGGCCCCGTATTTGTTGATCCGCGTCGACCAGGCCCCGAGCACCAGCATTGGCGTGATGGTGCAGGCGCACAGGCCGAAAGCCCAGAAGATCGAGATGATCAGGAAGGCCGGCGGGTTGAGCGAGATCAGCAGCGAGACGACGCCGGTCGCCATCAGGGCGATGTAGCCCCAGCGCAGCTTGGTCTTCTCGTCGAGATCGGGCTTGAGCATGCCGACGATGTCGTGGCTCGCGACCGTCGCGACGCCGATCATCAGCCCCGCGATGGTCGAGACGCCGGCCGCCAGCGCGCCGGCGATGACGAGCGCCGAGACCCATTCCGGGTTGTAGGCGAGGTTGAGCAGCAGCGTCGTCTTGTCGGCTGCGGCTGGCGGCAGGGTCTGGCCGAGCCTCGCGAAGTGGAACACGCCGGCGAAACCGACCGCGTAGACGCCGGAGAAGGTCATGCCGACCCAGAAGCAGAACCACGGCACCGTGCGCCGCGCATCCTTGATGCTGGCCGAGGTGAAGACGCGTTGCGCCAGTTGCGGCAGGCCGAGCGTGCCCAGCGTCAGCGCCACGAACAGCGCCAGGAAGAAGCGCGGATCGAACTTCAGGTTAAAGAAGTCGGGGATGCGCTCCAGCATGGCGTTGGTCATGTTGCCGTAGCCGAGCGGCGGAAACCACCAGCCGGTCGCGTCGAGCTGCTTGAGGATCGCCGCCAGCGGCAGCATCAGCGTCAGCAGCATGATCACCATCTGGATGGCGTCGTTGTAGGTCGCGCCCTTCATGCCGCCGAGCGTGATGTAGCCGGTGATGACCAGCGCCGAGATGATCAGCGAGGCCAGATAGGGCAGGCCGAGCAGCACCTCGAAGACCTTCGCCACGCCGATGAACTGGCCGATCATGTACATCAGCATGATCAGGATCATCCAGACCGCGGCGAGATAGGCGACGCCCTGGCCGTAGCGCACGCGCACGAACGAAACCGAGGTGTAGACGCCGAGCCGCCACAGCATCGCGCCGTAGAACAGCACCAGCAGCGGCACGCTCAGGATGAGCTGGATCCACATGTAGACGAAGGGCAAATGGAGCTGCTGGATCAGCGCGACGACGCCCAGGAATGTCGCGACGCTCATCCATGTGGCGGCGGCGGCGAGAGAGTTGATCACCGGGCCGATCTGCCGGCCGGCGAGATAGAGGTCGCGCTCATTGTGCGTCGCGCCGCGGAAATACAGCGCCACGCCGTAGTAGAGCGCAAACATTGCGCCGCTGACGCCGACGCCGAGCCAGATGTTGCCGAGTTGCCAGGCGGCGGGGGTCATGTCCGGTCCCCTTCGCTCATCGGGTTGGCGGCAGGCTTCGCCACGGCGCCGTCGGAGGCGGCGATCTCCTCGTCGAGCTTGTCGGCGGCGATGTTCCACCAGATCGAGACGGCGAGCACGCCGAACCAGCCCAGGAAGATCGCCATGAAGTAATGCAGCGGGAAGCCGAGGATGCGCACGGCGTTGTTCGTGCCGAAAATCAGCGCCCAGGGCGCGGTGTGCGCCGCGAGCAGATAGAGAACGAAGGCGCCGATCGTCAGCCGGGCCTCCTTGCGATAGGCGTCCATGTCGTGTCCTCCCCTGTGGCGCTCGCCCGTTTTCCCGGGCTTTCGGTGTCGGTCGTTCAGTCGTCGCCGGCGTATCGCTTCAGGATCGCCGGATCGGGCTCGCAGCCCAGTCCCGGCGCCTGCGGCAGCACGACCATGCCGTCGCGCGCCGTGGTGAAGGCCGGGTAGGGGCTCGCCTCGAGATCGGCGTACAGCAGCTCGATCGGCGTCGGCGTCGTCAGGCTCGCGGTCAGGTGCAGCGAGGCGAGGTAGCCCGGCCCGAACTGGGCGCAATGGGGGACGACGCGAACGCCGAAAGCCTCGGCCAGCGCGATGATCTTGCGCGTCTCCGTGACGCCGCCGCTGCGGGTGACGCCGGGCTGTGCGACGTCGACGGCGCCGCGCTCGAACATCTGCCGGAAGGCGACGGCCCCGGCGACGTTCTCTCCGGCCGCGACGACCATGCCCGTGGCGCGAACCCGCGCCATCCCGTCATAGTCCTCCGGCGGCCAGACCGGCTCCTCGAGCCAGTGCAGCCGGAACTCGGCCAGCTTCCTGGCCATCGATATCGCTTCCTCGACGCTCCAGGGGCAGTTCGTGTCGAGCATGATCTCGGTGTCGGGACCGGCCGCCCGGCGCGCGGCGGCCACCTCGGCGAGGCCGATCTCGTGCAGCTTGACGTAGCGGTGGCCCTGCGCCACGGCCTCCGCCACGGCCTCGGCCACCAGCCCCGGCGCGCCGTAGCGCAGCAGGCTGGCGTAGGTCTCCAGCCTGTCGGTTCGCGATCCGCCGAGCAGCTGGTGCAGCGGCAGCCCGGCGCGTTTGCCGGCGATGTCCCAGAGCGCGATGTCGGCGGCCGAGATCGCGCACATCACCCCGCCATTGCGGCCGAACGGGTGCAGCTTCCTTTGCAGGTCGAGCGTCAGGCCGGCGATGTCGGTCGGGTCGCGGCCGATCAGGTTGGGCGCGACCAGGGTCTCGATCAGCGTGCGCACGCCGTGGATCGCCGGATAGCCGAACGGTTCGCCCCAGCCGGTGAGCCCCTCATCGGTGTCGATCCGCAGAAACAGGATCGGCATCGTCGTCCAGGCCATGCCGCCGAACATCATCGGCGGCCCGGCCTTCCTGAAAGGCAGGCGGATGAGATGGGTCGAGACGGCCGTGATCTTCATCGCTCGCCCCCTTCTCCCGCGCCGCCGCGATCAGGATTTCAGCCGAAAGCGCTCGACCGCGTCGTCGTTCCAGGCCAGGCCGACGCCCGGGCGCGGGGAGGGCGCGATGCAGCCATCGACGAGGCGGACCGGCTCGCGCAGGATCGGGTCGGCCCAGTCCATGTATTCGAGCCAGTGGGCGGTCGGCGTCGCAGCCAGCAGATGCGCGCTGACCTCGGGAAACAGGTGTGACGACATCGCGATCTCATGACCGGCGGCGAGCCCGGCGGCGCGCATCCAGCCGCTGACGCCGCCGATGCGCTCGAGGTCGGGCATGACGTAGCCGCTGGTCTTCCGCGCCAGCGCGGTCGCCATCGCGACCGGGCCGGAGAAATTCTCGCCGATCTGGATCGGCGTCGAAAGCGTCGCGCTCAGGCGGGCGTAACCGTCATAATCGTCGTGCCGGATCGGTTCCTCGATCCAGTAGACGCCCTCCCGATCGAGCGCCCGGCCGCGCTCCAGCGCCTCGCTGAGGCTCAGCGCCTGGTTGAAATCGACCATCAGGGCGACGTCGTCCGGCAGGCGGTTGCGCACGGCGCGCACCGCCGCGAGATCGCCCGCCAGCGTCGGCCGGCCGAGTCGCAGCTTCACGGCCGTGAAGCCGCCCTCGAGCAGTTCGATCGCCTCGTCGGCGCAGGCCTCCGGCGTCATCAGCCCAAGCCCGTTGCTGTTGTAGGCGCGGATCGGCGTCAGCCCCGCGCCGAGCATCGCGGCCAGCGGCAACCCCGCCGCCTTGGCGAGAATGTCCCAGAGCGCGACGTCGAGCCCGGCCATGGCCATGCGCACGACGCCCTGCACGCCGATCAGCCGGAAGCGCCGTTGCAGCTTGGCCATGACCGCCTGCGGGCAGACCGGGTCGCCCTTGACGATGTCGAGCGCCGCGCCGAGCAGATGGCCGATCGCCGGCCCAGCCGCGGCGACGTAGCAGAACAGATAGGCGTGGCCGGTGACGCCCTGATCGGTCTCGACGTCGATCAGCAGCAGCGGCGCGGTGCGCACCATGTCGGCGCTGGTGCCGAGCGGGCGCGCCATCGGCACGTTCACGGTGACCGCCCTGAAGCCGGTGATGATCGGCGTCGCGCTGGCCATCTCAGGACGCCTTCCGGCCATTCTCGTGCAGCGCCAGGACATCGAGCACGGCGCGGTTGAGCGGCGTCGGCACGCCCAGCCGCTCGCCCATCTCGACGACGTCGCCGCCGAGATAGGGCAGTTCGAGCCGGCCGCCGCGTTCGAGATCGCCGTGCATGGAGGAGGTCATGGCGGCCGGCAGCGTGTCGCAGAAGGCGAGCCGGTTCCGCGCGAAATCCTCCGCCAGCGCGACGCCGGAGGCCTTGCCGACGGCGACGACCTCCTGCATCAGCCCGAGCAGGAAGGCCCGCGTCCGGGCGTTCTCGCGGATCGGACCGATGCTGGAGCGCATCGCGCTGGTCGCGCCCGACAGGGCGGCGAGGAAGACGAACTTCTCCCAGGTGGCGCGCTCGATGTCGGGACTGACCTGCGCATCGATGCCGGCGGCCTGGCAGGCGGCGAGGAATGCATCGGTGCGCGGAGACGGCGCGCCCGAGAATTCGCCGAAGACCAGCTTCTGCATCGCGCC
Source organism: Allobosea sp. (assembly GCA_021732895.1). GTDB lineage: Bacteria > Pseudomonadota > Alphaproteobacteria > Rhizobiales > Beijerinckiaceae > Allobosea. Next base: position 8,164 of record JAKFWE010000030.1, read on the forward strand.
GACGTGCCTGATGACGCCCGGCCGCGCGATCGAGGCGGCGATGTAGCTGACGCCGCCGATCACGGCGCCCGCGCCGAGGACGCGGCGCAGGATCTGGTCCTTGCGCACGCCGTTCTGGAACGACACCACGGCCGCTCCGCTCGCGGCCAGCGTCGAGGCCGTGCGTGCGGCATCCTCGGTATCCCAGAGCTTGACGCCGATGACGACGAGATCAACCGAGCCGATGGCGCCGGGATCGCTGGTGGCCGAGACCCGCGGCAGAACGACGTCGCCCTGTTCGCTTTCGACGATCAGCCCGCTGCCTTGCATTGCGGCGAGATGGGCGCCCCGCGCGATGAAATGGACGTCCGCGCCGGCTTGGGCGAGCTTCGCGCCGAAATAACCGCCGATGCCGCCGGCGCCCACCATCGCGATCCGCATTCCACCCTCTATTTTGAATTATTGTTCAATAATTAATTCTGGAATAAGCGCTCAAATAGGGGTGGTCAAGCAAGCGGCCCGCCGAACCCGGCACAGCAATTTCAACGAAAACGAAACTCCGGCTGGATCAGACATGGCGCGACCGAGAACCTTCGATCCCGACGCGACGCTCGACCTCGCCGTCGAACAGTTCTGGCGCAAGGGCTATGAGGGTTTGCCCATCCAGGATCTGTGCAAGGCGATGGGGCTCAACCCCGGCTCGCTCTACGGCGCCTATGGCGACAAGCGCCGGCTCTTCCTGGCCGCCTTCGACCGTTATGCCGGCACGATTTCGAAGGAGGCGATCGGGCGCGTCGTCGGCGCGCCTTCCGGGCTGGCCGGCATCCGCGCCTATTTCGAGCACATGATCGAGTCGATCCTCGATGGTCGGCGGCGCTGGGGCTGCCTCGTCACCAACGCCGCAATCGAGTTCGCGGCGCGCGACCCCGAGATCGCCGCCAAGGTCCAGGCGCATTTCGCTCGTCTGGAAGCCGCTTTCGAGGCGGCGCTCCTGCGCGCGGTCGCGGCGGGCGAGGCGCGCGCGACTTCCTTGGAGGCCGCGCCGTTTCTGGTTTGCGTCGTGCAGGGGCTCAACGTGCTGGCCAGAACGAGCCCGTCGCGCGAGCGGCTCCAGGCGATCGTCGGCACGGCGCTGCAGAGCCTTTCCGTCCGTGCCTGAGCGACATGCCCGTCGTCCGGAGGGGGGCGGCGCGGCCTGTTCCGTCAAACGGCTCGTTTCTGTGGTTGCGGCATTGTCGGCTGGTCCGGCCGAAGGGCTGTCTGGCTGCGCGTCTCAGGGTAGAGCAGTTGCGCGGCCGGGCGCGAGAAAGTCTGCACGCCGCGCTTGAAGCCCATGATCGGTTCGGCGATCCCGGCCAGCGCCGCCTCGGCGGAGGGCGCGTCGAGAACGATCAGGTCGGCCGGATTGCCAAGCGCGATGCCGTAGTCGCGCAGATTCATCAACCGGGCCGGCTGGCTCGTCACCAGATCGACGCAGGCCGAAAAGCCTTCCGGGCCGACCTGCGCGACATTGGCGTAGAAATTGGCCATCCGCAGCAGCGAGCAATCCCCGAACGGCGTGAACGGGTTGAGCACGTTGTTGGTCGCGATCGAGCAGGTCACGCCCTCCCGCGCCAGGCGATGCGCCGCAGTCATTCCGCGCGGGACGCCGTGGGTCGCCTCCCGGCCCATCAGATAGACGTCCGTCGCTGGCAGCACGGTGACGGCCACGCCGCTTTGCGCCAGCAGGCCGGCGGCGCGGGCGAAGGCGTCGGGCGGCAGCATGGAGAGTTTGGTGACATGGCCGATCGCGACGCGGTTCTGGTAGCCGTGCGCGACGGTCTGCCGGCACACCTCGGTCAGGTCCATCCACGAGCCGTCGAGATCGAAGTCGAGGTGCAGGTCGAGATCGACGTCGAACCGAGTCGCGAGTGCGAAGAGCCGGGCGATCTGGGCATGAGGGTCGGTGTCCATGTAAGGGCAGCCGCCGAGCGCATCCACCCCCGCGCCGAGCGCCTCGACCAGCAAGTCATCGGCTCCGGGGTCGTTGGTCAGCCCTTCCTGCGGGAACACGCAGATCGCGAGGTCGAGCGCCCAGCGATAGTCCCGCTTCAGCCCGGCGACCGCCTCGAAACCACGCAGTCCGACGCGCGGATCGACCTCGACATGGGTCCGCATATGGCTTGTGCCCTTGGCAATCGCCTTGTCGAGCACGGATGCGCCACGTGCATGCATGTCCTCGACGGTGAAATCCCGCTTCATCGCCGCGACCGCCGCGATGGCCCCCTTCAGCCCGCCGCCGACATGGCCGCAGCGGCCGAGCAGGCAGGACTTGTCGAGGTGGACATGGCTGTCGACGAAGCCGGGCAGAACAGCGCGGCCTTCGAGCGCGATCTCCGGCGCCTCCGCGGCGATATGGCACTCGATGGCGACGAATCGACCGGATTTGACACCGATATCGACGGGCTGCCCGCGCCCGGCGACTCTGGCGCCGCGGAAGATCAGGTCCAGGGCTGAGTCGGTTTTGATCGCGGATGTCGGCATCGCGGAACGCTGGGAGACCGGAGGGAACGCGTCAGCCTAGCGCCGGGGGCAGGCGGCGTCAGCACCAGATTGCATGCAGAACGGGCGTAGGCTGCGCAAAAAACATGCATGCACTTTCTCGGCCGCAACTCCTCATTCCGCATCGACGCTGGCGCGTCCCGCGCTTCGATCTCCCGCGCTGTCGCGCCTGGCTGCTGCTGCGTCCGGCGAGGCGTAGGGCGCAAGGATATCCATGATGTCGCGGCCGCGCGGCTTGCCCGGCGCCACCAGCGCCCGGCTCGCCACCGATTCGAGATGCTCGTGCATCAGTCCGATGGCGACCTCGGCGTCGCCGCTGGCCAGCGCCGCGATCACGCCACGATGCTCGCTGACCCCGCATTCGGACGAGTGCGGCCGGCTGAAAAGCGACAGCGTCAGGCAGCAGCGATAGGCGATCTCGCTGACATAGCGGATCAGGATCGGGCTCTCGGTCATCGTGGCCAGCAGGATGTGGAATTCGGTCGCCAGCCGGATGGACACGGCGTCCGGGCCTGCAGCGGCAGCCTCCTCGGCGTCGACATGCGCCGTGAGCGCCGCGATCTGCGCCTTGCCGAGCCGGCCGGCGAGCTGGCGCATGACCAGCCGTTCGAGTTCGATGCGCACGTCGAAGGCGTCGCGCGCGTCGCGCCAGCTCGGTGTCGCCACGACCGCGATCCGGTTGCGCCGGAGCTCGACCAGCCCCTCGGCCGCGAGCTGTCCGAGCGCGTGCCGGGCGATCGTGCGGCTGACCCCGAAGCGCTCGCCCAGCGCATCCTCGGGGAGCTTGGCCCCCGGCTCCAGCGCCTGCTCGAGAATGGCGCGTCGCAGCGCGCGGCAGATGGTTCCGACCTTGTCGGCGGATTTGCGGCTTTCGTCGTCTTCACGCGCCATGGCGGACACCAAACCAGATCATTTGCCTTCCCGGAGCATGACGCCGAAAAGCCGTCTCCGGCCGTCGGACGACGTCATGCTCATCCTCGTCGCTGGAAGCCCGCTTCAGGCATCAGATGCGGCTCGAGCGCCGTGCCTGCAACCTCTGCGATCGATGGTGAACGGGTTGCAGCAAAAGTGATGCCGCGCTCTGGCATCCAGCTTGCATGCACTTCGGTCA
>JAKFWE010000132.1 GCA_021732895.1 Allobosea sp.
ACATCGACAGGCAGTTGCCGATCGCGCGCACGCTCGGCAACTGCCTGTCGATGTCGAACTATGCCCGCTTCGCCGATCTGATCGGCGCGGCGCGCCTCAAGGAGATGATCTTCACCGCGCGTCTGGTCGAGACGCCGGAGGCGCTGGCGATCGGTCTCGTTACTGAGGCCGTCGCCGAGCCGGGCGACGTGATGCCCCGCGCCCGCGAGATGGCGCGCCTCGTCGCCGGCCACGCGCCGCTGACCCTGCAGGCGACCAAGGAAGCGCTGCGCCGCCTCAGACCGACGATCCCGCGCGGCGAGGGCGATGAACTCATCCTGCTCTGCTACATGAGCGGCGACTTCAGGGAAGGCATGGATGCTTTCCTCGGCAAGCGGGCCCCGGTCTTCACCGGGGTCCCGCCGGCGCGGCGCGATTGAGCCCATCGTCCGTCTGGACGATCGCGCCGGAGCGGCCCGAAAATTGCTGGCATCCCCGATCAGCGTCCCTGATCAGCGCCGCTGCGGCGGGGACGGTTCTGGAGGAGACTGGCATGGCGTTTCGATTGACGGCGGCGTCGATACCCGGCCTCGCCTTGGCGCTCCTCCCGGCGAGCGCCTTCGCTCATGGCGGGCTGGGTGACGCGCATGGTCTGATCCACGGCTTCATGCACCCTCTCGGTGGGTTCGACCATATCCTGGCGATGGTCTCTGTCGGCCTGCTCGCCGCCACGCTCGGCGGTCGGTCGCTCTGGTGCGTGCCGGCGAGTTTCGTCGCGATGATGGCGGCGGGCGGGGCGCTGGCGGTTGGCGGGTTCACCGTGCCCTTCGTCGAGATCGGCATCGCCTCGTCCGTGATCGTGCTCGGCCTGGCCGTGGCGCTGCAATGGCCGTTGCCGACGGTCGCGGCGGTGACGCTGGCCGGGTTCTTCGCCGTCTTCCACGGTGCGGCCCATGGCGCCGAAATGCCCGCCGGCGCCGGCGGCCTTGGCTACGGGCTCGGCTTCGTCGCGGCGACCGCGCTGCTGCATGCGGCGGGTCTCGGGATCGGCGTCGGTCTGCGCGCCGCTGGTCCGCGTCCGGCCGGGGCGTGCCTGCAGGCGGGCGGCGGCGCGATGGCTCTCGCCGGCGTCATGCTTCTGGTCGGTCGTCTCTGACGCGTCCGGCGGCCGCCGCCACTGCTGACCTTCCCCCTTCGTTCATGACGTGCTTCGATGCCTGATCGAAACCGCTTCGATCGCCGTGAGGGGCTGACGCGCCGTGGATCAGTTCAGCACGCCACGACAGGGCGAGATTCTGGGCCTCGCGCGCGCTCAGGGCCGCGTCGGCGTCGATGATCTGGCGCTGCATTTCGAGGTCAGCCCCCAGACCATCCGCAAGGATCTGAACGAGCTCTGCGAACGCCGGCTGATGACCCGCGTTCATGGCGGCGCGATCATCGCATCCGGCGTCGAGAACGTCGCCTACGAGGCGCGCCGTTTCATCGCGCAGGCCGAGAAGCGCGCGATCGGGGAGGCTGCGGCCAGGCTCATCCCCAACAACGCCTCGCTCTTCATCAACATCGGCACCACCACCGAGGAGGTCGCCCGGGCGCTGATGCAGCATGAGGGGCTTCTGGTCATCACCAACAACCTCAATGTCGCGACGCTGCTCTACCGGCAGCCGAAGATCGAGGTCATCGTCGCCGGCGGTCCCGTGCGGCGCGCGGATGGCGCGCTGATCGGCTCGACCGCGGTCGATTTCATCCGACAGTTCAAGGTCGATTACGCGGTGATCGGCGCCTCCGCCATCGACGAGGACGGGGCGCTGCTGGACTTCGACATCCGCGAGGTCCGGGTTTCGCGCGCGATCATCGACAATGCCCGACAGGTCATGCTCGTCGCCGACCAGTCCAAACTGGCGCGCGCCGCGCCGATCCGGATCGGCGACCTTGCCGACGTCGATGTCTTCGTCACCGATGCGCTTGCCTCGCCCGCCCTGCGCACGCTCTGCAAGAACGAGGCGATCCAGCTCGTCGAGGTCGGCGGCCAGAGCTGAGGGCGGAAACGGCGTCCGGCGCCGCGTCGGCGGCCGGTCGATTTTCGCTTGCTGTCCCTTGCTTTCGTTTTTCTGCCGATCTAGCCTTCAAACATAAACCAAACGAAAGCGGCGCGCGCGGGCGACGCCGATACGGGAAACGTCTTGAGCAGCGCCGGCGACAGCACAGCCATACCCTTCGACCTCGCCGTCATCGGCGGCGGCGTGAACGGCTGCGGCATCGCCCGCGACGCGGCGGGGCGCGGCGCCTCGGTCGTGCTGTTCGAGCAGAACGACCTCGCCAGCGCGACCTCCTCGGCGTCGACCAAGCTGATCCATGGCGGCCTGCGCTATCTCGAGCATTACGAGTTCCGGCTGGTGCGCGAGGCGCTGATGGAGCGCGAGGTGCTCTGGGCGATGGCCCCGCACATCGTCTGGCCGCTGCGCTTCGTGCTGCCGCATCACAAGGGCCTGCGCCCGGCCTGGCTGCTGCGGCTCGGGCTCTTGCTCTACGACCATATCGGCGGCCGCAGGCTGCTGCCGCCGACGCGCACGCTGGATCTGCGGCGGGATGCGGCCGGAAAGCCGCTCAAGGGCGACGACGCCACCGCCTTCGAATACTCCGATTGCTGGGTCGAGGATTCCCGCCTCGTCGTGCTCAACGCCGCCGACGCGGCCGCACGCGGCGCGCGCATCCATCCCCGAACGCCGGTGGTCGCCGCCGACCGGATCGACGGGCTCTGGCGGATCACGACCGGGCGCGACGGCGCGCGCGCCGTCCACCTTGCGAGAACGCTCGTCAACGCCGCCGGCCCCTGGGTCGGCGAGGTGCTCGCCGGCATCGTGCGCTCGAACACGAAGGCGGCCGTCCGCATGGTGCAGGGCAGCCATATCGTGGTGCGCAAGCTCTACGAGCACGACCGTTGCTACATCTTCCAGAACGGCGACGGCCGCATCGTCTTCGCCATTCCCTATGAGCGCGACTTCACGCTGATAGGCACCACCGACCGCGACTATGTCGGCGATCCGGCCAAGGCCGCCGCGACCGAGGACGAGATCGCCTATCTCTGCGCCGCCGCGAGCGAGTATTTCCGCGAACCGGTGACGCGCGAGGCCGTGGTCTGGACCTATTCCGGCGTGCGCCCGCTCTACGACGACGGCGCCTCCAAGGCGCAGGAGGCGACGCGCGACTACGTCTTGACCCTCGACGCGCCCGACGGGCAGGCGGCGCTGCTTTCGGTTTTCGGCGGCAAGATCACCACCTACCGCCGGCTCGCCGAGGCCGCGATCGAGAAGCTCGCCCCCCATGCCGCCTGGGCGAGGCAGCCGGGCTGGACAAAGAACGGCATCCTGCCCGGCGGCGATTTTCCGGTGGCCGGGTTCGAGGCGCTCGTCGCCGAGCTCGCCTCCGCCCACCCCTGGCTCGCGCGCAAGACGGCGACGCGGCTGGTGCGCGCCTATGGCACCAAAGCGCGCGAGTTCATGACCGGCGCCACCAGCGCGGCCGATCTCGGCCGCCATTTCGGCGCCGATCTCTACGAGCGCGAGGTCGCCTACCTTGTCGCCGCCGAATGGGCCCGCCGCGCCGACGACGTGCTCTGGCGGCGCGGCAAGCTCGGCCTGCGTCTCACCGCCGAGGAGCGGCAGGGCCTCGACGACTTCATGCTGGCGCTGGCCGCGCCGGCAGCCATGCAAAGCGCCTGAGGGAGGACGCGATGGGTCTCGTTCTCGACAAGGTGCGCCGCGACGTCGGCGCCGTGACGCATATCCACGAGACGAGCCTGCGTCTCGAACCCGGCTCGCTGACCGTGCTGCTGGGCGCGACGCTCGCCGGCAAGACCTCTCTGATGCGGCTCATGGCGGGGCTCGATCGCCCGAGTTCCGGCCGCGTCCTCGTCACCGACGGCGCGGCGGAGACCGACGTCACCGGCATGCCGGTGCGCGAGCGTTCGGTCGCCATGGTCTACCAGCAGTTCATCAACTACCCGAACCTCAGCGTGTTCGAGAACATCGCCTCGCCGCTGCGGGTCAAGGGTCTGCCCGCGACCGAGATCGAGACCAGGGTTCGCGCCATGGCCGCGATCATGAAGCTGGAGCCTTATCTGGAGCGGCTGCCGCTCAGCCTGTCGGGTGGCCAGCAGCAGCGCACCGCGATGGCGCGAGCCCTGATCAAGGGCGCCGATCTCGTGCTGCTCGACGAGCCGCTCGCCAATCTCGACTACAAGCTGCGCGAGGAGCTGCGCGAGGAATTGCCCAAGATCGTGCGTGGCTCCAACGCCGCCGTGGTCTACGCCACGACGGAGCCGCAGGAGGCGCTGCTGCTGGGCGACTGCACCGCGACGCTCTCGAAGGGCCGCATCACGCAACATGGCCGCAGCGCCGAGGTCTACCGCCGGCCGCGTGACCTGATCACGGCGCAGATCTTCTCCGACCCGCCGCTCAACCTGCTGCCGGTCTCGAGGCGCGCAGGCCAGTTGCTGCTGCCGGGTGGAGCGGCGGCGCCCGCTGCCGGCGCGCTCGCGGGGCTCGCCGATGGCGACTACCAGCTCGGCTTTCGCGCCCATCATCTGACGCTGCGGCCGCAGAGCGCCGAATCGCTGTCCTTCGCCGCGACGGTCACCGTCTCGGAGATCACCGGATCGGAGAGCTTCATCCACCTCGCTTGCGGCGCGGATGACTGGGTCGCGCTGGCGGCCGGCGTGCATGAACTGGAGCCGGGCGCGCAGGTGACCGTGCATGTCGATCCGGCCAGCGTCTTCGTCTTCGCTCCGGACGGCGCGCTCGCCCATGCGCCTTCCTTCCTCGCGGCGGCGTGAGGAGACGCGTCATGGCCCGCATCGAGCTCTCCGAACTCGCCCATTCCTACAAGCCCGGCGCGTCCCGGCCGGGGGATTTCGCTCTCAAGCCAATGACGCTGACCTGGCGGCAGGGTGGCGCCTACGCCCTGCTCGGCCCGTCCGGCTGCGGCAAGACGACCCTGCTGAACATCATTTCAGGCCTCCTGATCCCCTCCCATGGCCGCGTCGCCTTCGACGGCCGCGACGTCACCCGCCTGCCGACCGAGCAGCGCAACATCGCCCAGGTCTTCCAGTTCCCGGTCGTCTACGACACCATGACGGTCTACGAGAACCTCGCCTTCCCGCTGCGCAATCGCGGCATGGACGGCACGGCGGTCGATGGCCGCGTGCGCGAGATCGCCGCGCTGCTCGAGCTGACGCCCGCGCTCGAGCGCAAGGCGCGCGGGCTCACCGCCGACGCCAAGCAGAAGATCTCGCTCGGGCGCGGGCTGGTGCGGCCCGACGTCGCCGCGATCCTGTTCGACGAGCCTCTGACGGTGATCGACCCGCAACTGAAATGGGAGCTGCGCTCGAAGCTCAAGGCGCTGCACCGCCAGCTCGACGTCACCATGATCTACGTCACCCATGACCAGACCGAGGCGCTGACCTTCGCCGACACCGTCGTCGTGATGCATGACGGGCGCGTGGTCCAGGCAGGCCGTCCAGACGAGCTGTTCGAGACGCCGGCGCATACCTTCGTCGGCTACTTCATCGGCTCGCCGGGCATGAACGTCGTGCCGGCCACGGTCTCGGGCAACCAGGCTCGCGTCGCAGGCGAGACCATCGCCTTGCCGCTGAGCTACGAGATCCCGGCCGGGAAGCGCATCGAGATCGGCGTCAGGCCGGAATTCGCCACCCTGGCCCCGGCCGGCGAGGGCCTGCCCGTCAGTGTCGAGCGCATCGACGATCTTGGCCGCGCCCGCCTCGCCCGGTTGCGGCTGGGCGGACACGCCTTCGCCGCGAGCGTGCCCGACGGGCTCGGCGAGATCGCGGAGACGGCGGGGCTGATCATCCAGCCGGGCCATATCCATGTCTATGCCGATGGCGAACGCCTGAGCGGGAGGGCCTGATGGATCGCCCCTATGACAACCGCGCCTGGCTCCTCGTCCTGCCGGTGCTCGCCATCGTGGCGTTTTCGGCGGTCATCCCGCTGATGACGGTGGTCAACTACTCGGTGCAGGACACATTCGGCAACAACCAGTTCTTCTGGAACGGCACGGGCTGGTTCAGGGAACTGCTCGACCCCTCCAGCGATCTCGGCTCGCGCGTCATCGCCTCGTTCTGGCGCAACCTCGCCTTCTCGGCGATCATCCTGGCGATCGAGGTGCCGCTCGGGATCGCCGTCGCCCTCGCCATGCCGCGCGCCGGCTGGAAAGTCGCCGTCACGCTGGTGCTGATGGCGATGCCGCTGCTCGTGCCGTGGAACGTCGTCGGCACGATCTGGCAGGTCTTCGCCCGCGGCGACATCGGCCTGCTCGGTTACGCGGTCAACCGGCTCGGTATCGACTACAACTACGTCTCCGACCCGGTCGCCGCCTGGGTCACCATCGTCGCGATGGACGTCTGGCACTGGACCTCGCTGGTCGCTCTGCTTTGCTATGCCGGGCTGAAATCCATCCCTGACGCCTATTACCAGGCTGCGCGCATCGACGGGGCGAGCCGCTGGGCGGTGTTCCGCTTCATCCAGCTCCCGAAGATGCGGCGCGTGCTGATCATCGCCGTGCTGCTGCGCTTCATGGACTCCTTCATGATCTACACCGAGCCCTTCGTCGTCACAGGCGGCGGGCCGGGCAATTCGACGACCTTCCTGTCGATCGAGCTGGTCAAGCTCGCGCTCGGCCAGTTCGATCTCGGCAAGGCCGCCGCCATGTCGATCGTCTACAACCTGATCATCCTCGCCGTGTGCTGGGTGTTCTACACGGCGATGACCAATCTCGACGCCGAGCGGTCGAAAGAAGGGGCCGCGTCATGAGCGCCGAGACCATGACGCAGGCCGTTCCCGCGGCGGCCGCGACCACCGCCTCGCGCCGCGGCTTCGGCGTCAGCGGCGGCGGGATCACCCTGTCGCTCTACCTGATTTTCCTGATGCTGCCGATTTACTGGCTCGTGATCATGAGCCTCAAGACCAACGCCGAGATCACATCGGGCATGACGCTCTGGCCGCAGCAGATCACCTTCGACAACTACAGGACGATCTTCACCGACGCGTCCTGGTACAACGGCTACATCAGCTCGCTCTCCTATGTGGCGATCAACACCGTGCTTTCGATCGGGCTGGCGCTGCCGGCGGCCTACGCCTTCTCGCGCTACCGCTTCCTCGGCGACAAGCACCTGTTCTTCTGGCTCCTCTCGAACCGGATGGCCCCGCCGGCGATCTTCGCCCTGCCGTTCTTCAATCTCTACTCGGCGATCGGCCTGTTCGACACGCCCTGGGCCGTCGCGCTGGCGCATTGCCTTTTCAACGTGCCGCTCGCCGTCTGGATCCTCGAAGGCTTCATGTCGGGCGTGCCGCGCGAGATCGACGAGACCGCCTATCTCGACGGCTACTCCTTTCCGCGATTCTTCGCGAGGATCTTCATGCCGATCATCGCCAACGGCATCGGCGTCACCGCCTTCTTCTGCTTCATGTTCTCCTGGGTCGAACTCCTGCTGGCGCGCACGCTCACCACCGTCAACGCCAAGCCGATCGCCGCCACGATGACGCGCACCGTCTCGGCCGCCGGCATGGACTGGGGCCTGCTCGCGGCCGCCGGCGTGCTGACGCTGGTGCCCGGCGTGCTCGTGATCTGGTTCGTCCGCAATCACATCGCCAAGGGCTTCGCCCTGGGGAGGGTCTGACATGGCCGATTTCGCCGCGAGCATGGCCGCCAATTTCGTCTGGATGGCCTGGACGCCGCAGACCGGGCTGTTCTTCGCCGGCATCCTGAGCCTGCTCCTGCTGCTCACCGGGCTCGCCATCTGGCGGCCCGAGATCGAGCGGGTGGGCGTGCTCGGCATCCCGACCACGCGTGGCGACCGGCTGTTTCTCAGCTTGCTCGGTTCAGCCTTCATCCACCTCGCATGGCTCGGCCTGACCGGCATCGACCTGTGGTGGGGCTCGGGCCTCTCTCTCCTCTACGCGGCGGCCGTGTTCCGCTTCGTCTGAGTTCGTCCCCGGGGAGCGCGAACGCGCCCCCGCAACAAGAGGCCGCCAAGGCTCGGCACGCAAACCATCACCCCGGAGGAAGCCATGAAGAAAACAAGCATGCTCGCCGCAACCGCGCTCGGCCTCGTGCTCGGCGCCAGCCCCGCCTTCGCCGACATCGAGGCGGCGCGACGCTGGATCGACAGCGAGTTCCAGCCCTCGACGCTCTCCAAGGCCGACCAGCTCAAGGAGATGGAATGGCTGATCAAGGCCGCCGAGCCGTTCCGCGGCATGGAGATCAACGTCGTCTCGGAAACGATCACCACCCATGAATACGAGGCCCGCACGCTGGCCAAGGCTTTCTCCGAGATCACCGGCATCAAGCTCAAGCACGACCTGATCCAGGAAGGCGACGTGGTCGAGAAGCTGCAGACGCAGATGCAGTCCGGCCGCAACGTCTATGATGGCTGGATCAACGATTCAGACCTGATCGGCACGCATTTCCGCTACAAGCAGACGACCAACCTGACCGACTGGATGGCCGGCGAGGGCAAGGCCGTGACCTTCCCGACGCTCGATCTCGACGATTTCATCGGCAAGTCCTTCGGCACCGCGCCCGACGGAAAGCTCTACCAGCTCCCCGTGCAGCAGTTCGCGAACCTCTACTGGTTCCGCTACGACTGGTTCCAGCGCGCCGACCTGAAGGAGAAGTTCAAGGCCAAATACGGCTACGATCTCGGCGTGCCGGTGAACTGGTCGGCCTATGAGGACATCGCCGAGTTCTTCACCAACGACGTCAAGGAGATCGACGGCGCCAAGGTCTATGGCCACATGGACTACGGCAAGAAGGATCCCTCGCTCGGCTGGCGCTTCACCGACGCCTGGCTCTCCATGGCCGGCAATGGCGACAAGGGCATTCCCAACGGCAAGCCCGTCGACGAATGGGGCCTTCGCATGGAGGGCTGCCGCACCACCGGCTCCTCGGTCGATCGCGGCGGCGACACCAATGGCGCGGCGGCGGTCTACTCGATCACGAAATACGTCGACTGGCTGAAGAAGTTCGCTCCGCCCCAGGCCCAGGGCATGACCTTCGGCGAATCCGGCCCGGTGCCGGCGCAAGGGGCGATCGCGCAGCAGATGTTCTGGTACACCGCCTTCACCGCCGACATGGTGAAGCCCAACCTGCCGGTCACCACGGCCGACGGCCAGCCGAAATGGCGCATGGCGCCTTCTCCCAAGGGCGCCTACTGGAAGGACGGCATGAAGCTCGGCTACCAGGACGCCGGCTCGGCGACGCTGCTGAACTCGACCCCGGTCGAGAAGCGCAAGGCGGCCTGGCTCTATCTCCAGTTCATCGTTTCCAAGACGGTCAGCCTGAAGAAGAGCCATGTCGGCCTGACCTTCGTGCGCGAAAGCGACATCTGGGACAAGAGCTTCACCGAGCGCGCGCCCAAGCTGGGCGGGCTGATCGAGTTCTACCGCTCGCCGGCGCGCGTGCAGTGGACCCCGACCGGCAACAACGTTCCCGACTATCCGCGTCTGGCGCAGCTCTGGTGGCAGAACATCGGCGACGCCTCTTCCGGCGCCAAGACGCCGCAGGCGGCGATGGATTCGCTCGCCGCCGCGCAGGACGCCGTGCTCGAACGCCTCGAGCGCTCCGGCGTGCAGGGCGATTGCGGGCCGAAGCTGAACCCGAAGACGAGCGCGCAGGCCTGGATCGACAAGGCCAAGGCCGACGGCGCCATCGCGCCACAGGCCAAGCTCGCCAACGAGAAGCCCAAGGGCGAGACGATCGACTACGACACGCTGATCAAGTCCTGGCCGGCGAGCCCGCCGAAGAAGAACTGAGCCGCCGCGAAGCTGCGGATGCGCGACCAGAGAAGGGTACAGGGCGGGGCGCGCAAGCGCTCCGCCCTTTTGCGTTCCGTCAGCACGACGCCCTCCGATCAAACGCTATAACTGAAGAAATATAGCGTTGACGTGCCGCGGTCGAAGGCGATCGGCCAATGCGACGTCTTTGCGAGGGCGCGGTTTCTTCCGAGCGCGAGCGCGGTTTCGTCCAGTACGATGGTCGTTGAAGCGTCCACGATCCCTTTAGGCCGGTTTGAAGCGCTGATCTTCATGCCGGCGTCTCCTTGTAGCGCGAATGGCGGCGCGCCCGATCGCCACGCCAGGACCCTGCCTGTTGACGATTGGGTTGTATTCATTCGTAATCAGCGACTGTAAACGCGAAAGGGTCCGCGTCATGATCGAACGTCGCGATACGCTGAGGTTCGTCGCCGCGCTCCTTGCCGGCCTCTGCGCCGGGAGCGGCGCGGCCTTGGCGCAGTCGCGGTCGAAGGAACTGGTCATCTTCGCCGCCGCCAGCCTCAAGAACGCGCTCGACGAAGCGTGCGCGTCCTGGGTCAGGCAGTCCGGCAAGCCCGCGCCGAAGATCGCCTATGCGGCGAGCAGCGCCCTCGCCCGGCAGCTCGAACAGGGCGCGCCGGCGGATCTGTTCTTCTCCGCCGATCTCGACTGGATGGACCATGTCGCCGGCAGGAACCTGATCCGGCCGGAGACGCGCGTGAGCCTGCTCGCCAACCGCATCGCGCTGATCGCGCCGGCCGACTCTCCGGCGGTGGTCGCGCTCACGCCAGGGGTCGATCTGACGGCCGCGCTCGGCCAGGGCCGGCTGGCCATGGCCAATGTCGACGCCGTGCCCGCGGGCAGGTATGGCAAGGCGGCGCTGGAGAGGCTCGGCGGCTGGGACCGGGTCAAGGACAGGGTCGCGCAGGCCGACAACGTCCGCGCCGCGCTGCTGCTGGTCTCGCGCGGCGAAGCCCCGCTCGGCATCGTCTACGCCACCGACGCGGCGGCCGAGCCGAAAGTCAGGGTGCTCGCGACCTTCCCGGAAGACAGCCATCCGCCGATCATCTACCCGGTCGCGGTGGTGAGAGGTTCGGTCAACCCCGACGCTGCGGGGTTCCTGGCCCATCTGCGCGGCGCGGCCGCCAGGGCCGCGTTCGAGGCGCAGGGCTTCACGGTGTTGAACCGCCCGGCCGACGCCTCCTGATCGGCCGGGGTCATGGTCGGCTGGCTCACCCCCGAGGAGTGGACGGCGGTCCGTCTCAGCCTGCTGGTCGCGACGGCGGCCATGCTGGCCAGCCTGCCATTCGGGCTCGCCGTGGCATGGCTGCTGGCGCGCGGGCGGTTCCGTGGCAAGTCGCTGCTGGACGCGCTGGTGCATCTGCCGCTGATTCTGCCGCCTGTCGTCACCGGCTATCTGCTGCTGGTCTGGTTCGGGCGGCGCGGCCCGGTCGGCGCGCTGCTCGAGGAGTATTTCGGCATCGTGCTGTCCTTCCGGTGGACCGGCGCCGTGCTGGCGAGCGCGGTGATGGGGTTTCCGCTGATGGTGCGGGCGATCCGGCTCTCGATCGAGGCGGTCGATCGCAAGCTGGAGGACGCCGCCGGCACGCTCGGCGCGAGCCCGCTCTGGGTCTTCTTCGTCGTCACCCTGCCGCTTTGCCTGCCGGGCGTCATCGTCGGCATGATCTTGTGCTTCGCCAAGGCGATGGGCGAATTCGGGGCCACCATAACCTTCGTCTCGAACATTCCGGGCGAAACGCAGACGCTGCCGTCGGCGATCTACACCTTCACGCAGGTTCCCGGCGGCGACGCCGGCGCCATGCGGCTGACGCTGATCTCGATCGCGATCTCGGTTTCCGCCATGATCGTTTCGGAGTGGCTGGCGCATGTCGTCCGCCGGCGGATCGCGGCCGGATGAGCCCCGTCGTGGAGATCGCTGTGGAGCATCGGCTCGGCGCCTTCGAGCTCAACGCCCGCTTCGCGTCGGA